>DAIMFM010000232.1:0-4880 GCA_036724585.1 Burkholderiaceae bacterium
GGCCGGCCCTGGCCCTGGCCGGCGCGAAAGGCCGCCGTCTGCCGGCTGGCGCCCCTCGGCTACCGCTTCTACCTCTATGCGCCCAAGGCCGATGCCAGCCTGCGGCGGGACTGGCGCGCGCCGCTCGCGCACGCCGAGGAGCTGGCCTCGCTGGCCCGGCATTGCGCGGCGCACGGCGTGCGCCTGGGCATCGGGCTCACGCCGTTCGGCGCACACCTCGACTTCGGCGCGGAGGCCCGGGCGGCGCTGGCCGACAAGATCGCCGCCCTCGCCGCGACCGGCGCCACCGCGCTCGCCATCCTGTTCGACGCCATGGCCGGCGGCGAACCGGGCGAGCCGCTGCTGCCGGACATCGATATCGACATCGCGAGGCTTGAGGTCGACGCGTCTTCGGCCAGCGTCCCGCCCGCTACCTCGAGACGCTCGCCGCCGGCCTGGACCCGCGCATCGGCCTGTTCTGGACCGGCGAGGAGGTCTGCTCGCGCGAGCTCACGCCGGGGCATCTCGATGCCGTCGCGGAGCGGATCGGCCGTGCGCCCATCCTGTGGGACAACTATCCGGTCAACGACGGCCCGACCATGTCGCAACGCCTGCACCTGCGCGGCTTCACCGGACGCAATGCCCGCATCGGGCGATCGCTTGCCGCGCATGCCGTCAACCCGGCGCTGCAGCCGACCCTCTCCCTAGTGCCGCTGCTCACGCTCGTCGACTCCTATCGCGACGCCGACGCCTACTGCTATCGCGACGCGACCGACAGGGCGCTCGTGAGCGTCGCGGGCGAGGAGCTCGCGGGGCTGCTGCGCGTGGACCTGAAATGGCTGCAGGACATCGGCCTCGATCGGCTTTCAGGCGAGGAGAAAACGCAGCTGCGGGCGCGCTACGAAGGCATCGACCACCCGGCAGCGCGGGAGGTCGTCGCCTGGCTCGACGGGTACTGGGCCATCAGCGGCGAAGCCGTCCGCACCCAATAGCTCGGCAGGGCGCGCCAAGGCGGTCGTGCGCCCGAATCCGAGGCCGGATCAGCGACGCAACCAGACCTGGCCGTTGGCGTTGGCGGAAAGCGTCGACTCGCCGACCGAATCGGCGAAGTCGGGCGCCGCGGCCTTCATGCTCATCATCGCCTCCTGGGCGACGGCACGGTACGGCCGCGGCATTCCGGTGGTGCCGACATTGATGCGCTCGATCTCGAAACCGGCATAGCCGAGCGACTGCGCGATCATCCCCGCCCGCTCGTTGAACGCCTTGGAGGCTTCGACGAGGAGCTCGGCCTCGATGCGCGCGCGGGTCTCCTTCGAGACCGAGAACCCGACCGAGAGGATGCGCGCCTCCTCGCCGAGTTCGCCGATGAGCCTGGAGAGCGCCTGCACATCGCGCGACTTGAGCGAGGCGTCCGCATGCACATGCCAGCCGGTGATCGTGCGCTCGGTCCTGCCGTCGTCCCGGCGCGACTCGGCATGCATGGGGTTCGAGCCCACGCCGGCCAGGCTGGACTCGACGCCCTCGATGTCGCGCGCCCTGGCGAGCAATGCGTTGATGCGGCCCAGCGCATCGCGATTGGCGCTGGCGAGGTCCTCGCTCTGGCGCTCGACGCGCAGGACGACGTTCATCTCGTCGTTGGGGACTTCGCGCGAGGCCTCGACCGAGACGCCGAGCAGCGGCGGCTTGCCGGGTTCTTCGTCGGCGCGCGCCGTGGTGGCGAGCGCCAGGGCGAGGACGGCAGCCACCGCGAGAGGGCCGAGGTTTCGAATGGGTCGCAGCATGGGATTCAGTCGCCCCCCTTGGGCGTCTCCGGCGTGATGTTCGTGATGCGCGCGAGATGCTTCGACATGACCTCGCTGATGGCGTCGACGTCGAAGCCGCGAGCCTCGCGGCGCGCGTTGTAGTCCATGTAGACCGACCAGTTCCGGCCGCCGCGGTCGACCACCATCAGGCCGTGCGTCTGCATCGCGCGCAGCACATGGTACTCGCGCCGGCCCAGCTTCATGCCCTGGAGGTCGACGTCGGGCGGAATCGCGAACATCATGCCGAGCGACACCTTCGCGCTCTTGCCGTTGTTCGGATAGTTGCTGTGCCAGTCGTCACGGCTCGCCGGCCAGACCCAGGGCGAGGTGAGCACGTCGATGTGGGCGGCGCATGCGAGCATGTGCTCGATGCCCTGCTCGAGCTCGCCCGGGACGATCAGGCCGGCCGTCGAGGACCCGCCATAGGCCCGTGTCGAGCCGAAGCCCAGCATGCCGTCGATCCGGAAGTCGGTGATCTCGAATCCCGTCATGTGCCCTATGCCGGAGCTGTCGACCGGCATGGGCACGTAGCAGCCCGCCCCCCAGGCTCGCTCCCCGACCTTGTGCGCGCCGATGAACTCGTGGATGAGCTTGCCGTCGGGCGAGACCACGGACATGTGGGAGTCCGACTCGCCGCGCCGGTAGGGCGGCGGCGAGGCCACGGCATCGGCGGGGATGCGGATCCGGATGCGGTCGTTCTTGCCGGTCGGCCCCGCATTGACGACGACGGTCTGCATCGGGTCCGATTCGCGCGCATGCCATAGCGCGACGGTCCATGCGTCCTCGGCAAGGTCGAGCCCGCCGTCGAGCGCTCGGATCTGGCGCGTCGCGCCGTCGGAGTCGGAGGCGAAGCGGGCGCCCTCCCCGACCGGCAGGTTCCAGACCGAATCGGGCGACAGGAATCGAAAGGGCTTGCCGTCGCCGGAATCCGGCTCGCGCCGGTCGTCGTCGGAGGACCAGGGCCACTTGAAGCCGCCGAGCAGCCCGATCGAGGCGATGCCACTGGCACCGGCGAGCAGGCCGCGGCGGGAGATACGGATCAATTTGCGCATGAGGGGATTCTGCCCTAGCGCAGCTCGTAGACGAAGGTGCTCACCACGCGCAGCCGCTTGGTCTGCGCGCTCTCGCTGTCCACATGCGGGCCGCCGTCGCTGCTGATCTGGATCACGCCCTGGTTGGCGTACTTCAGCGGACCCAGGCTCGCACCAGCCTGCTCGGCGAACTGCGTCGCCTGCTCGCGGGCGTTGCGGGTCGCCTCGGACAGGAGGGCCGGCTTGACGTCGTTGAAGCCGCGCAGCTGGTAGCTGGGACCGCTCCCGCCCTCGATGACCAGGCCGGCCTGTATCAGTGGATCGATCGACAGGGCCGCCCTGGCGACTTCCGCCACCCGGGGAGACTTGACCAGGACCTGGCCATTGCCCGTGTAGCGGAACGGCTGGTTGGGCTGGCTGTACTCGCGCGAATAGACGTCGGTGACCTGCAGCGGCCGGACCTCGATCTCCGCATCCTGGATTCCCGCCTGCTTCAGGAAGGCGATCACCTTCTCGCGATCGGCCGCGAGCGCCTGCTGGACGTCACCGAACTGGTTGCCGGCGCGCCGGAAGCCCAGTGGCCAGACGGCGAAATCGCTTTCGACGTTCATCTCGGCCAGGCCCTTGACGGTAATCGTTCGATCGGCCATGCGGAAGCGCTCGAGCCCGTTGCCGACCGCCCAGCCGGCTGCGGCTGCACCGATCGCGATGAGCAGGCCCGCGATCAGGCGGTTCAATCCGATGGTCATGCGTCCTGGTCCTCTCTTCATTTGCCGATATGAACGGCATTGTCGGGGCACAGGATGACAATCGGGGGGCGAGGCGTGCGTCGCGCGCCAGATTCCCGCCCCATGCGCGCCCCGGGCACGCCCCATGGCATGCCGTCGCATCGCGGGCGAGCCGGCCCATCGACGCATCGGCGCGGCAGCGCCGCGTCAGTGGCAGTCGGGTACTTCCTGCTCGACGTAGACCTCGAACGCGATGTCCCGGACCGCGTCCCGGACCAGCGACTCGGTGAAGGAGCTCGCCTTCCAGGCGCCGACGACATCGCGGATGCGCTCGACGCCGGGCCCGACGTCGGGCGGCACGACCAGCGCCAGGACGTTGCGCGGACGCGCCGGCAGGCGGCGCGAGAACTTCTTCCATTCCGGCTGGCGGAGCAGCTCCTCGATCAGCACGCTGTCATGGACCAGGACATCGCAGCCGCCGATGCGCAGCGCGACGAGGGCCTCCGTCAGGGTCGGATGGACGATCTCGGTGGCGCCGTAGCGAGCCTGGAGGTCGCCGACATGGGCGCCGCCTTCGGCCACGCAGACGGTCCGGTCGCGCAACTGCTCCCAGCGCCGGATGCTGCTGTCGGTTCGCATGATGGCCATCGGGGCGGCCCGGTATGGCAGCGGGATGATGGTCGTCGCCGGCGATGCCGCGCCGGCCTCGATGGTGGTGATCCGGAGATCGGCCGGGCCATCGCCCGTGGCGGCCAGCTGCCGATCCAGGCGCTTCGCGAGGTCCTCGGCGAGCGCCGTGTCGATCGTGGCGGGCGTGCGGTACTTGGCGCCCGCCTCGTGCGGCGGCACGACGTAGTCGAGCGCGACGACGAGCCGGGCATCGCTGGCACGTGCAGCGTCCGGCGCCAGCAGGACGGCGGCGCAGCACGCGACCACCGCGCAGCACGCAGCCCGCCACCATGGCGCCGGAAGCATCCTAGACATACTGGTAGCGCAGGACCCGGTGCCGCAGGCGCTCCAGCACCAGCTGGTCGATCAGGGGAGCGAGGATCGCGATCGCCAGGATGCTGGCCATCACGCCCACCATGTCCGCGGTCTCCCCGGCGTACGAGAGCGCCCGCCCCAGGCCCTGGCCGAACCCGATCAGCATCTCGGCCGAGATCAACGCACGCCATGCATTGCCGAAGGCGAGCTGGGCGCCCGTGATGAGTTCGGGCATCACCGCCGGCAGGTACACCCGCCGCAGCAGCTCGAGTCGCGAGGCGCCCATCACCCGGGCGGCACTGACATGGACCTTCTCGACGCTCTCGGTGGCATTCATCACCGATAGCGCCGCCGGG
>DAIMFM010000233.1:0-675 GCA_036724585.1 Burkholderiaceae bacterium
CGCCTGCCGGTGCTCGTGCTCCAGGGCACGGACGACGCGACGGTGGCGCCGGCCAACGCCGATGCGCTGGTCGCGCAGGCCATCGCCGTCAACGGCGGCACCGCCAGTGGGACGACGCCGCCCGCACCCGACCGCGAGAGGCGCCAGCCGCTGGGTGCGCGCACCGTTCACCAGGCCGACTGGCTCGTCGGCGGCAGGCTCGCGGCCCGTCGCCTGCGGATCGAGGGCCTGGGCCCCGCCTGGAGCGGCGGCGACGCGAGCCAGGACTACTTCGATGCAATGCCGCCGGAGGCCACCGAGCTCATCCTCGACTTCCTCGCCGGCGAGGGCGGCCAGGCGGCCGGCCGGCCGGCATCGGCGACGAACCTGGCAGGAGCGGGCAATGGACACTGAGGAATTCCGGCAATGGTCGCACCGCGCCGCCGACTGGGCGGCGGACTATCGCGCCGGCCTGCGCGCGCGGCCGGTGCGCTCGCCGCTGCGCCCGGGCGAGACCGCCGCGCGCATCACGGCGACGCCGCCGGAGCGGGGCGAGCCCTTCGAGCGGATCTTCGCGGACTTCGAAGCCATCGTGCCACCCGGCATGACCCACTGGCAGCATCCGCGCTTCTTCGCCTACTTCCCGGCGAACGCGGCGCCGCCGGCGGTCATCGCCGAGCAGCTCGCGGCCGCGAT
>DAIMFM010000233.1:685-4834 GCA_036724585.1 Burkholderiaceae bacterium
GTCGGCGCAGGGCATGCTGTGGCAGACCTCGCCCGCGGTGACCGAGCTCGAGCAGCGCATGGTCGACTGGTTGCGCCAGGCGGTGGGCCTGCCCGATGCCTTTTCCGGCGTCCTCCAGGACACCGCTTCCAGCACGACCCTGTGCGCGGTGCTGACGATGCGCGAGATCGCGCTGGGCTGGGGCGGCAACCGCGATGGCCTCGCCGCCCATCCCGCGGTGCGCATCTACACGTCGCCGCATGCCCACAGCTCGGTCGAGAAGGCATGCTGGATCGCGGGCATCGGCGCGCGCAACCTCGTGCAGGTGCCGGTGCGGGGCGGCGATCCCCGGCTCGGCCTCGATCCCGGCGCCCTCGAGGCCGCGATCGCGGCCGATCGCCGCGCCGGCATGCTGCCGGCGGGCATCGTCGCCTGCGTGGGCGCCACGTCGGTGGGCGCGAGCGATCCACTGCGCGAGCTCGCGGCGATCGCGCGCCGCGAGGGCCTCTACCTCCACGTCGATGCCGCCTGGGCGGGATCGGCGATGATCTGTCCCGAGTTCCGCGACCTGTGGGACGGCATCGAGGCCGCCGACAGCATCGTCTTCAATCCGCACAAGTGGCTGGGCGTGCCGATGGAATGCTCGGCGCATTTCGTGCGCGACCCGGAGACCCTGGTGCGGACGCTCGCGATCCAGCCCGAGTACCTCAAGACCCATGGCCGCGACGGCATCGTCAACTTCAGCGAATGGTCGGTGCAGCTGTGGCGGCGCTTTCGCGCGCTCAAGCTCTGGTTCCTGCTCCGGGCCTACGGCCTCGAGGGCCTGCGCGCGCGCATCCGCGACCATGTCGCGTGGGCCGGCGAGCTGGCGGCGTCGATCGCCGCCGAGCCGGATTTCGAGCTGGCCAGCCCGCCGGTGCTCTCGCTGTTCAGCTTCCGCTGGCGGCCGGCGGCCGTGTCGTCGCCGGAAGCGCTCGATGCGTTGAACCAGGAGCTGCTCGATGCGGTCAACGACGACGGCACGACCTACCTCACCGCCACCCGCCTCGATGGCCGGCTGGTGATCCGCTTCCAGGTCGGCCCCTTCGACACCACGCGCGACGATGTCGACCAGGCATGGCGGGCGGTCGCGCGGATCGCCAGGGCATTGCATTAGTATCCGCATGGTGGGGCCAGTGCCGTTCCCCGCCGCAGCCTTGCTGGCTGCAGTTCCGCCGAGCACCCGACGAGGCCCTTCCCCATGAATCCAGGATCCCTTCGCCTTCCCTTTCCCCGCACGGGCCGTCGCTCGCTTGCCGGACGCCTGCTCCTGCCCGCCGTCGCGGCGGCCCTGATGACGCTGTCCGGCACCGCGCTCGCCGCCAGCGCCGACTCGGATGCCGAGCGCGCCTGCAGCTTCCAGTACATGCGTGGCTGCAAGACCTGCGCCGACCTCTCCACCGCGCTCGAGGGGATCCAGCCCTACGACGGCCGCTACGAGGAAGACATCAAGTGGAGCCCGCTCTTCGGCGCCTTCCTCAAGAACTGCCAGCGGCTCGCCCTGCACCTGATCGAGGAGCGCAACGCCGATCCCTCCTATGGCGGGCGCCACGGCTCGATGCTGATCACCGTCTCGACGTACTGGGAGAACCGCAACCCGCGCGTCAGCGCGCAATGGGCACGCATCCTCAAGCGCCTGGGCGCCGACGCCGACACCGTGATTCCCGACAGCGGCAAGTCGTCGCGGCAACTCGTCGAGCAGGGCATCATCGAGATCGACTACCCCGAGATCTGGGCCGAACTCGCCGAGGACTGAGGTCGGCCACGCGCAGGCGGAAGGCCGCGCGCGCCATGCTGCATCGCACGACAGCAAACGCTTGACCTGCGGCCGCCGTCGCACGAAAGTACTGCAACTTGTCCGACAATCGGGCAAACAAGAATGCTGCTCGACATGGCCTGGAGGCGGAGGAGACCTTGAGCGATCCGGCCCCCGGCGGGATCTTCCGCCCGCTTCGCCATGCGCCCGCCTACCGGGCACTGTCGGCGGAAATCGAACGGATGATCCTGTCGGGGCAGCTCAAGCCCGGCGATCCACTGCCCGCCGAGACCGCGCTGGCCGAACGCTTCGGCGTCAACCGGTCCACGGTGCGCGAAGCGATCCGGCTGCTCGAACAGGAGGGCCTGGTGTCACGCACCGCTGGTCGCAGACTGCAAGTCGCCATGCCCGGCCTGTTCGACCTCGCGCCGCGCGCCACGCGCGCCCTGCTGCTGCAGCACGTCACCTTCCTCGAGCTCTGGGAAGTCGCCCTCACGGTCGAGCCGCTCGCGGCACGGCTGGCGGCGGGCAAGCGCAGCGCCGAGGACCTGGCCGCGCTCGCGGAGAACATCGAGACGACCGCGCACGCGGTCGCGCGCAAGCTGCCCACCGCCGAGCTCGACGTCGCCTTCCATGCGAGCGTCGCCCGCGCCAGCGGCAACCGCATGCTCATGCTTGCGCGCGAACCCGTGAGCCTGCTCTATGCGCCGATCCTCGGCTCGGTCGAGGCCCGCCTGCCGCAGGCGGCGGCGCGCAACCTGGAAGCCCACCGCCGCATCCACGACGCCTTGCGGGCCCGCCGCGGCGACGAGGCCGAGGACTGGATGCGACGCCACCTGGCCGATTTCCGGCGCGGTTTCGAGATGGCCGGCTTCCGGCTCGACGAAGCCGTGCGCTGGCCCGCCGATCCCCTGACCGCCATGCAAGCACACGAGGAGACCCTGCCATGAGCACCCGTAAATTGCACCATCTCGCCGGGGCGGCGGCCGTCGCCGCAGCCCTGGCCGCGGCACCGCTGGCGCACGCCGAGACGTTCAGGATCGGCATCGTCAGTTTCCTCTCGGGCCAGGCCGCCGACAGCTTCGGCATTCCGGCGGTCAACGGCGCGAAGTTCCTCATCGGCGAGTTCAATGCGGGCAACGCGCCCGCTCCCTACGACAAGAAGGGCTTCGGCGGGATGACCATCGAACCCATCTACGTCGACGAGGCCGGTGGCGCGACCAAGCAGGTGCAGGAGCTGCGCAACCTCTACGATCGCGAGAAGGTCGACGCCGTGGTCGGCTACGTCAGCTCGGGCGACTGTCTCGCGGTCGCGCCGGCGGCCGAGGAGATGAAGCGCTTCCTGCTCCTGTACGACTGCGGCACGCCGCGCGTCTTCGAGGAGCGCGACTACGAGTACGTGTTCCGCACCGCCTCGCACGCGACCATGGACAACGTCTCGCTCGCGCACTACCTCAAGCGCAACGACATCAAGGTCGAGACGATCAACTACATCAACCAGGACTATGCCTGGGGGCACGACTCCCTCAAGGACTTCCAGCTCGCGATGAAGGTCCTCTATCCGGAGGCGAAGACCGGCGAGGACCTGCGGCCCAAGTTCGGCGCCGGCCAGTACGGCACCGAGATTTCGGCGCTGCTGTCCAATCCGGCGTCGGTGACGCACTCGAGCCTGTGGGGCGGCGACCTCCAGGCCTTCATCCTGCAGTCGGCGCCGCGCGGCCTCATGAAGCGCAGCCAGGTGGTGCTCTCGGCCGCCGACCATGTGCTGCCGGGGCTCGGCAAGAAGATGCCCGACGGCGTGATCCTCGGCGCCCGCGGCGCCTACGGCCTGATGTCGCCGAAGTCGGACCTCAACGACTGGTGGTTCAGCGGCTACGAGAAGGCCAATGGCGTCTATCCGGTCCAGGCCCCGTACCGCATGGCCCAGGCCCTCATGGGCCTGAAGCTCGCGGTCGAGAAGGCGATGGAGGCCAACGGCGGCAAGAAGCCGACCCACGAGCAGATCGCGGCGGCGCTCAAGGGCTCCGAATGGGAATCGCCGGCGGGCAGGATCCGCATGGCGCTCGGCAACGGCCACCAGGCGATCCAGGACACCGCGATCGGGCGCACCAAGTGGAACCCAGACAAGGAGCGCGTCGACCTGGTCGACATCGAGCGCTTTCCGGCCGAATGCGTGATGCCGCCGGCCGACATGCATTCGGAGGAGTGGCTCTCGGCAGGGATGCCCGGGGCGAAGTGCTGACGCGCCGCCACGCCGCGGCGCATGGGAGTTCCCGCCAGCCCGGCGGATGCGGGCCGGCGGGCCGGCGGCGCCAGCGCGCCGCCCGCCCCCTCCCGCCCGCCCGCGCCGCTCGCCGCGGCGCTTCGTCCACGGA
>DAIMFM010000234.1:0-4512 GCA_036724585.1 Burkholderiaceae bacterium
CGGCATCGTCGCGCACGAAGCGCCAGCGCGTGCCGTCCTGCCAGGCGATACCGGCGAGGCGGTCGAGCGTGTCGTGCTCGTAGAGGACGACGCCGACCCTCGGGTCCTCGCTGCGCACGAGGCGTCCCAGGTCGTCGTAGCGCTCGCGGCCGATCCGGCCGCCCGCATCGATCCGGACCCGTTGTCCATGGCCCGACAGCACGAGGTCCGCGGGCAGCGCGTCGGCTCCCGAAGCCGCGGGTCGCGCAGCGACCGGCAACGACATGGGCCCGGGTACCTGCCCGGCGCCGGAGCCGATGGCCATGCGGTCGACCCGGTCGGGGATCGGCGCGCCCACGGCGTCGCGCCGAATGCGCTGCGAGCGCTCGCCCGGACCGTCGGCTCCGGTGAGCCAGCCACGTGCGTCGTAGCGCAGGGCGATGCTCGCGATGACCCGCCCGGACCCGCCCGGGTCGAGCCGGTCGACGGCGGCGAGTCGTCCCGCCAGGGCGCTGGCGGTGGGCAGGCCCGGGTGGTAGCGCAGGCGGACATGCCGGGCCACGGGATCGCCGGCCGGTGCGAAGCCGCGCTCGTCGATCGCGGTGATGCGGCCGCGGGCATCGACCTCGATGCGGGCGACGCGCTCATGGCCGGGCGCGACGCTGGCCTGGCGCAGCTCCAGGGGAATGCCGGTGGCGCTTTCCCCGGCATCGCGATACCGGCGGCTCTCCAGCGGCATGCCGGCCTCCGCTTCGATCGCCGCCGCCGCGCGGGCCCGCTCGATCGCGACGAGCCGGCCTGATTCGTCGCGCCGGAAGCGCAGGCGGTCGGTGCCAGCGAGCAAGCCCCTGGCGTCCCACTCCCATTGACCTAGGGGCGGACAGCGCCGGCAGGCGACGCCCTTGCCGGCGACGAGGCGCGCGGCCCGCTCGGGCCCGACACGCCGCCAGGCATACGTCGCCTCGCCGCGCGGACCGCGCACCCGGGTGCTTCCGCCCATGCCGTCGGGCGCCGCCTCGTACTCGAACCGAAGCGCCGACGCGGCCGACGCCCCTGCCGGCAGGGATCGCACGACGCGCCCGGAGGCGTTGTAGGCGAAGCGGCTGCGCTCCTGTGGCGATGTGCCGGTGCCGGTCAGCCGGTGCGGGCCGGCGGGGTCCTCGTACCAGTAGCGCTCGAGGCCGCGACCGGGGGTGCGCGCCGACACGAGGCGCCCGGCGTCGTCGAAGCCGTACGCCGCCCGGGCGAAGCCCGGCGCCTGGACGGCGACCAGGCGCTCGCCGCGCCAGCGCAGGAGCAGCTTGCGCCCGCCGCGGTCCGCGACCTCGACCAGTCTGCGCGCGCGATAGCGGAGCACGAGCAGGTCGCCATTGGTGCTGGCGATGCGAGCCAGCCGGCCATCGACATCGAAGTCGAGGCGACGCCCATTCGGCCAACGCCATTGCCAGCCACCGCCTGCGAGCGCAAGGACCCGGCCGTCGGCCGGGCGGGCCGCGAGGAACCGGCCCGCGCCCTGGTGCTCGAAGCGGATGCGCCGGCCGTCCGCCTGCAGGACCTGCAGGCGCGGCTTGCCGCCGCCGCGAAAGGCCAGGCGCGTATCGAAGCCATGGCGCCAGCCCGGACCGAGACCGCGGTCTGGCGACCCGTCGACGAAATGCCGGCTGAAGACGAAGGGCAGGCCCGGCTGCAGCGCGAATGCGCGCACGAGGTCGCCGGCGCCAACGGCCAGGCGCGAGACATCGGCCAGGGCGATATCGACCCGCCGCTCGTACTTGGCGCCCGTGGCGAGGTCGACGGGATTGCCGACGGCGAGCGAGGGGCCGTCGGGCGGCAGGCTGGCCGGCTCGGCCTGCGCGCAGGAGGCGATCTCGCCGGCGGCGCCGGGTGCTCCGTGCGCTGGCGGACAGGGCTGGGCCGACAGTGGCCCCGGTGAAGCGATGGATGCCGCGAGCAGCACCGCGTGCAACAGCCCGCGGGCGCGGATGCGGGAAGCCGGATGTGACCGAGCGCGATGCATGCGCCCACGTTAGGAGCGCGGGCAGGCAGGGACAATTGGACTGCCGTACTAGGGCGGGATGCCGATGTCCGACCATGCCGGCGCACTGGTTGCTCGTCGCCCGACGCGATCGAAGCGCTGACAATGTTCCCCCGCGAAGCCGCAAGGGCCACAGATGAAGAAGAAGGAACTGCTGGAGACGCTCGAAGCCCGCTTCGAGGCGAACATGCACCGGCACGAGGACATCCGTTGGCAGGATGTGCGCAAGCGGCTCGACGACCGGCCCGATGCGGTGAAATCGCTCGGCGAGATGGAAGCCACCGGCGGCGAGCCCGACCTCATCGGCCGGGACGAGGACAAGCGCTACGTCTTCTGCGATTGCTCGGCCGAGAGCCCTGCCGGGCGGCGCAGCGTCTGCTACGACCGCGAGGCGCTCGATGCGCGCAAGGAGAACAAGCCGAAGGACAGCGCCACCGGCATGGCCGCCGCCATGGGCATCGAGCTGCTGACCGAAGCGCAGTACCGGGACCTCCAGGCACTGGGCGAGTTCGACCTGAAGACTTCGAGCTGGATCGAGACGCCGCCCGAGCTCCGCAAGCTCGGTGGCGCGCTCTTCTGCGACCGGCGCTACGGCCGGGTGTTCACCTATCACAACGGCGCGCAGTCCTACTATGCGGCCCGGGGCTTCCGCGGCCTGCTTCGCGTCTGAGGAGACCGGCAATCCCCGGCGCCAGGCTGCACTTCGTGCGCGGCGATGTCCGGCCTCTTCCCGCGGCGGCTCGCGCCCGGGACGCTCGAACTGGCATCCGCAAGGCCGGTCGGTCCGGGCTTCGCGGAACTGCGCTACCGCTTCACTGCGCCCGGCGCTCCTTCGGCCCCCAGGGCGTCAGGTGCACCAGCCCCGCCATCGTGATCCCGTAGAACAGCATCACCGCGGCCGTGAGCACGAAGTAGTGCCAGGCGGGGGAAGTCCCCCGGGCCGCGAGCCAGAAGCCGATGCCCAGGGCGAGCGCCAGGCGCACGGTGCCGGCGACCACCGGCCCGAGCATCTTGCCGGCGCCCTGCGAGGAGAAGTACAGGGTCAGGGCGGCACACAGCAAGGGGAACATCGGGCCGGCGATGTGCAGGTACTGGTAGGCGTAGTCCAGCACCTGCGCGTCCTCGCTGAACATGCCCGCCCAGAGATGCGGCCGGATCGCCACGAGGAAACCCACCACGGCGACGATCGCGCCGCTCACGCCGGCCGCCGTCCAGGCGACGCGGCGGGCGCGCGCGACATCGCCGGCGCCGATCGCCATGCCCACCATCGGCACCGAGGCCACGCCGACGCCGAACGAGATCGAGGTGACGAGGAACTCGAGCCGCAGGCCGATCGAGTAGCCGGCGAGCGGCACTTCGCCGAGCCGGGCGAGCAGCGAGGTGAAGACGAGCATCGTCAGCATGGTCTGCAGCGGCGAGAGGCACGACAGCGCCCCGACCCGCAGGATGTCGACGAGCAGTTCCCAGCGCAGCGGGAAGCCGCGCGGGCGCAGCCGCAGCCGGCCGATGCCGCTCGCCAGGTACCAGGCGAAGAAGCAGGTGCCGCTGGCGTAGGCGATGATGTTGCCGAGCGCGACGCCGACCATGCCCAGCGCGGGGAACGGACCGATCCCGAAGGCCAGCACGCCGCCGGTCGCGACCTGCGTCAGGCCGACGACGACCAGGCCGGTCGACGGGACGCGCATGTTGCCGGTGCCGCGCACCACCGACGCCAGGGTATTGCTCATCCAGACGAAGATCGCCCCGGCGAAGAGCACGTCGGCGTATCGCACCGCCTCGGCGAGCACCCCGCCCCGGCCGCCCAGCCAGCGAAAGAGCGTCGCGCCCCCGAAGACGAAGAAGAGCGAATACGCGATGCCCATCGCGGCGCCGATCAGGATCGCGTGCATCGCCAGCGTGTGGGCGCGGTCGATGTCCGCCGCCCCGATGGCGCGCGCGATCGCCGAGGACACCCCGCCCCCCATGGCGCCGGCCGACAGGGTGCCGGTCAGCATGGCGAACGGGAAGACCAGGCCGAGCGCGGCCAGCGGCGTGGTGCCGAGCCGGCCGACATAGAAGGTCTCGGCGATCGCCACGACGACCGCCAGGCCCATGGCGAGCACGTTCGGCGTCGACAGCCGCAGCAAGGTCGGGAGGATGGGCCCCTGGCGGATCCGATCGAGGGTCGTCGCGGTGGTCATCTGGGCAGCGGCATGGGACGGGCGCAGGGGGACGAAACACGGGCCGCCGCGTCGTTTCGGCAGGACCGGTTCGCCGGCAAACCCCGCATCCTACGGCGCATTGCTAAACTGCGTCGGCGCGCACCCGGCCGGTGCCCGCCCACGCGACGAAATCCATGGAAGCACCCCAAGCCACGGCGGCGCCGCCCGCCGACCGAATCCTCGTGCGCTACCGCGTCGAGGCCGATACCGACCGCATCGAGGCGCGGGCGGCCGCGCTCGCGCTCGAGCAGAGCGTCGAGATGCCGGTCGACGCGATCGACGACGCCTTCGTGCTGT
>DAIMFM010000234.1:4522-4828 GCA_036724585.1 Burkholderiaceae bacterium
CACCGTGCCCGGCCGGGTCGTTCGCGTCGCCGCCCCGCCCGGGGTACCTGGCGCCTTCGAAGTCGACATCTCGCTCGCCGCCGCCACCGTCGGCGACGAGCCGGGCCAGCTCCTCAACATGCTCTTCGGCAACTGCTCGCTGCAGGCGGACGTGCGCCTGCTCGATGCCAGGCTGCCGGCGTCGCTCCTCGCCGCCCTGCCCGGGCCGGCCTTCGGCATCGCCGGGCTGCGCGCCGCCTGCGGCGCCGGCCCGCGGCCGCTGTCGTGCACCGCGCTCAAGCCCCAGGGCATGGCGCCGGCGGCGCT
>DAIMFM010000235.1:0-4808 GCA_036724585.1 Burkholderiaceae bacterium
CCCGGAGCCGCCGCGGGTGCGGCGGGTGGTCGTCTTCACGATCATCGCCATCGCCCTGATGATGATGTCGATCAATTCGACCATCGTCGCCACCGCGCTGCATGCCTTGCAGCACGGCCTGCAGGCGCCGATCCACTGGACGGCCTGGACCATCACCGCGTATTCGCTCGGCTTCGTGCTGGCCCTGCCCGTGACCGGCATGCTGAGCGAGCAGTACGGGCGGCGCCGGGTGTTCATGGGATCGATCGTGGTCTTCACGCTGACCTCGCTCCTGTGCGGCCTCGCCGGCGACATCTACACCCTGATCGCGCTGCGCGCCCTGCAGGCCGCGGGCGGCGCGGGCTTCACGCCGTCGGCGACCGGGCTGGTGGTCGACTACTTCGGCGAGCATCGCGACCGCATGGTGGGCCTGTTCGGCAGCATCTTCCCGGTGGGCGCGATGATCGGGCCCATCTTCGGCGGGCTGTTCGTCACCTACTGGACCTGGCGCGGCATCTTCTGGATCAACGTGCCGATCGGTGTCGCGATCTTCGTCCTGGCCCTGCTCTACATCCCTAAGGACCGGCCGGGCCGGAACCGGCCGCGCAAGCGCACCGATACGGTCGGGATGCTGCTGCTGGGCGTCGGCCTGCTGTCGGGCATGCTCGCCATCAGCTACCTGGGCGAAGGCGGCGCGCGTCCCTGGTCACCGGAATTCCTGGCGCCGCTCGCGATCTCGGCGCTCGCGTCCTGGGCCTTCATGCGCCACATCCGTCGCTCGGCGCATCCGTTCATCGCTCCACGGCTGATCCGCGGGCCCGGCTTCGGCGCCGTCAACCTGATCACGCTCCTGTACGGCGGCATTCCGGCGGGCATGGTGGCGCTCATCCCGCTGTACGCGACCAACCGCTACGGCATCGATGCGCTCGGCTCCGGGACGCTGCTGGTGGCGCAGGCCGCGGCGGCCTTCCTCTTCTCGATCGCTGCGGTCGTCGCCCTGCGGCGCACGGGCTACCGCCTGCCCCTTCTCGCCGGGGGCATCATCGTCGCGCTGGGAATGGTGGCGCTCGCGGTTGCGCCGCTGCCGGGACTGACGCCCTATGCCTGGCTCGCGGGCGCCGCGTTCCTCGTCGGCATCGGCAGCGGGACCCTCAATCCGGCCAACCGCAATGCCGGCCTGCAGCTTGCGCCCGAGCATGCGTCCACGCTGGCGGCGTTGCGCTCCATGGGCATGGCGATCGGCTCGATCGTCGCGATCGGGATCGCCACGGCGATCCTCGCCGGCGCCAGCGATCCGGGATCGACGCAGGCATGGATCCTGGCCGCGGTGGCGGTACTGCTGCTCGCCGGCCTGCCGCTGATCGCCCGCGTGCCGGAGCACCGCGGCGCCTGGTGAAGGACCTTCAGCGTTCCGTTCCCCGCGTCAGCGGCACGAAGCGTACCGGCAGGACCGTGTGCCGGGTGATGTCGCCATCGGCGAGCTTCCGGAACAGCACGAGCTCCTGTTCGCCGGAACGGGGGCCGACCGGGATGACCATCCGCCCGCCCGGCTTGAGTTGCGCGAGGAGCGGTTGCGGGACTTCGGCGGCCGCGGCGGTCACCACGATGCCATCGAAGGGACCCTTCTCGGGCCAGCCCTGGTGGCCGTCGCCGATCTTCACCTCGACCCGGTCGTAGCCGAGCTCGCGCAGCACCCGGGCGGCTTCCAGGCCGAGCGCCTCGACGACTTCGACCGACCAGACGCGGTGCACCAGCTCGGCGAGCACCGCAGCCTGGTAGCCGGATCCCGTGCCGACCTCGAGGACCACGTCGTCCGGTCCGGCTTCGACCAGTTCGGTGGACAGGGCGACGATGAACGGTTGCGAGATCGTCTGGCCCGCGGCGATGGGCAGCGGGCGGTTGTCGTAGGCGGCGGGCGCCCAGGCGGGCGGTACGAAGCGGTGTCGCGGTACCTTCGCCATGGCGGCCATGACGCGTTCGCCGAAGGCGCCGCGCCCGGTCCAGCGCTCGGTCGCCCGCGCCTCGGCGGCGATTTCGGCGACCATCGCGCGCCGTTCGCCCGCCCGATCGTCCTCGTCCGGTCCGGCTGTCATGGCCAGAGCATAGCGCGACCTGGAATGCCTGCGGCGGGCCCGCAAAGTGCTGCGGGCATGCGCAGGACCTTGCCATGGCTGGCGAGCGCAGCGCGGTCCGGGCGGGCGCCGGGTGGTCGCAGCCTTGGCAGGCACACCGGAATGCGGGCACACTGGGGCGATCCGGCCGATGGGAACGACGACAATGGACACACGGTTCTCCGAGGCGCGCGAGCGCGGCGGGGCTGCGGCGGACGATGCGTCCTTCCTGCAGGCGCTGTTCGACCGGCTGGCCGAGCATGGCCGGGAAGACGCCCGTGCCGCGCCAGGGCCCCGGTATCCCTTCGTCACCCTGAGCTACGCGCAGAGCATCGACGGCAGCATCGCCGCGCGCCCCTCGCGACCCTTCGCGCTCAGTTCGGAGGAATCCTTCGACATGACGCACCTGCTGCGCTCGCGCCACGACGCGCTGCTGGTGGGCATCAATACCGTCCTCACCGACGACCCGCGCCTGACCGTGCGCCGCTGCGCCGGCGACAACCCGCGGCCGGTGGTGCTCGACAGCCGGCTGCGCTTTCCGGTCGACGCGCGCCTGCTCACCCATCCCGACCGGTATCCCCTCATCCTCACCACCGAGCACGCCGACGCGACGGAGATCCGGCGGCTCGAGGCCAGGGGTGCCGAGATCCGGGTCCTGCCGAGGGACGGCGCCGACCAGGTGGACCTCGACGCGGCGCTGCGCTGCCTTGCCGACATGGGCATCGGCACGCTGATGGTCGAGGGCGGCGCCGGCGTGATCGGCAGTTTCCTGCGCCAGCGTCTCGTCGACCACTGCGTCATCACGGTCGTGCCGCGGCTCATCGGCGGCGTCAAGGCGCTCGACGGGCCATGCTCGCCCGACCTCGCGCCGCTGTCCATCGTCGACTGTCGCTACGAGCCGCTGGGCGGCGACCTCATCGTCCATGGCCGCCTGCACGGGTCCGGCATCCGGCCCTGACCATGCGCGCCAATGCGGTGTTCCATGTCGGCCGACGGCGGGTCGAGGTCCGTGAGCTCGACCTGCGGGCGCCGGCCGCCGGCGAAGTCCTCGTGCGCAGCCGCTGTTCCGCCATCAGCCCGGGCACCGAGGCGCTCGTCTTTGCCGGCGACTTCCCGGCCGATGCGGCCCTCGATTCCCGCATCGCCAGCCTCGGGGGTAGCTTCGAATATCCCTTCCGCTATGGCTACGCGCTGGTCGGCGAGATCATGGCGGTCGGTCCCGGCGTGGACGCGAGCCTGGCAGGCAGGATGGTGTTCGCCTTCCATCCCCACCAGGACTTCGCGATCGTCCCGGCCCAGGACTGCCTGCCGGTGCCGGACGGTCTTGCGCCCGAGGCGGCGCTCTTCCTGCCGCAGGTGGAAACGGCCGTGAACCTCGTCCTGGATGGCGCGCCGCTGCTGGGCGAGCGCGTGCTGGTATTCGGCCAGGGCGTCGTCGGCCTGCTCACCGCAAGCGTGCTCGCGCGCTTTCCGCTCGCGCGGCTGGCGGCGATCGAACCGCTGGCCTGGCGCCGTGAGCTCGCCATGCGGCGGGGCGTGCCCGAAGCCGTCGATCCGGACGACGACGCCCAGTGGCAGTCATTGCTGGCCGGCCTGGACGGTGCCGATCTCGTGTTCGAGCTGTCCGGCGACATGGCCGCGCTCGACCGCGCGATCGAGGCGGCCGGCTTCGGCGCGCGCATCGTCGTGGGCTCGTGGTACGGCAGGCGCACGCGCGCGGTCGATCTCGGCGGGCGCTTCCACCGCAACCGCCTGCGCATCGTGTCCAGCCAGGTCAGCACCCTGGACCCCGCCCTGTGCGGGCGCTGGGACCGGCAGCGCCGCCTCGACACGGCCTGGCGCATGCTGGCGCAACTGCGGCCAGAGGAGCTGATCGGCGCGTCGTATCCGCTCGCGGACTGCGCCAGCGCCTTCGAGGCCGTCGGTGCCCGCCGCGATGGGCTGATGCAGGTGATCTTCGAGTACTAGCCGGGGGACAAGCCATGTACCGACTCGCGATCACGCGCGACTTCATCGCGCGCCATTTCCTCATCGGGGGCTACTGGGGCGCGGAGAACTTCGAGCACAGCCACCACTACAAGGTACAGGTGCTGCTGTACGGCGCCGAGCTCGACCGGCACGGCTACCTCGCCGACATCGTCGACCTGGAGGCCGCGCTCGAGGAGGCGATCGCGCGCTTTCGCGACCGCACGCTCAACGAGCTCGCGCCCTTCGCCGATATCAATCCCAGCCTCGAACGCTTCGCCCGGGTGCTGTACGAGGACCTGCGCGCGCGCCCCGCGCTCGAGGGCCTGGGGCTCGAAGTGAAGCTCTGGGAGAACGAACGCGACTGGGCGGCCTACGGTCCGCCGCCCGCGGATGCTTCCGGAGCGGCCGCATGACGCGCGCTCGCCGGCCATAGCGCGTCGCCATGCCCGTCGCCTTCAGCGAGTACCTCGAAGCCAAGTTCGACCTGGACGAGCGCAGCCTCAATCGCGAGGTGCGCGCGGCCTTCATGCAGTCGTTGCGGCGACTGCCCGCGGTCCGCTGCGTCGACGTGGGCGCCGGGACCGGCGCCACCTTGCGGCGCCTGCTGGAGGCAGGGC
The DNA here is from genome assembly GCA_036724585.1 of Burkholderiaceae bacterium. GTDB lineage: Bacteria > Pseudomonadota > Gammaproteobacteria > Burkholderiales > Burkholderiaceae_E > JAMLIN01. The sequence continues at coordinate 4,676 of DAIMFM010000235.1, forward strand.
TCGAGGTACCGTTGTCGGTGGTGGCGCTCGATCGCGATCCGCTGCTGCTCGAGATCGCCCGCGACGATGCCCTGCGAAGGCTGCGGGCACAGGGCCGGGAACCCTCGCTCGAAGCCGGCGAGGTCCGTGCCGC
>DAIMFM010000236.1:0-4715 GCA_036724585.1 Burkholderiaceae bacterium
CCCCGGCTTCGGCACGCGTCATCGATACCGCGTTGAGCAGGGCGGCCTCGGTGTGCACCACGCGCATGCCGCGCCCGCCGCCGCCGCCCGCCGCCTTGATGATCACCGGGAAGCCGATCTCGCGCGCGATGCGGTTGATCTCGGCCGGATCCTCGTCCAGGGCGCCCTCCGAGCCGGGGACGCAGGGCACGCCGGCCGCCTTCATCGCATCCTTGGCCGAGACCTTGTCGCCCATCAGCCGGATGGTCTCGGGACGCGGCCCGATGAACACGAAGCCGCTCTTTTCCACGCGCTCGGCGAAGTCGGCGTTCTCGGAAAGGAAGCCGTAGCCGGGGTGGATCGCTTCGGCATCGGTCACTTCGGCGGCGCTGATGATGGCCGGCACGTGCAGGTAGCTGTCGCGCGAAGGCGGCGGCCCGATGCACACCGATTCATCGGCGAGCTTCACATACTTGGCTTCGGTGTCGGCCTGCGAGTGCACGACCACCGTCTTGATGCCCAGCTCACGGCAGGCGCGCTGCACGCGCAAGGCGATTTCGCCGCGATTGGCGATCAGGATCTTTTCGAACATCAGGGTTTCCTGCGGGCCGTCCCGCCGTCGGCGCCAGGCGCCGCGGGCGAGGGCCTCATTCGATGACGAACAAGGGTTGGCCGGACTTGTCCGCCTCGATCTCGTTGAGCAGTTTCATCGCCTCGATGATGCACAGCGTGTCGCCCTCGGCGACGGTGTCGCCGACCTGGACGAAGGGATCGGCGCCCGGCTGCGGCGCACGGTAGAAGGTGCCCACCATCGGCGACAGGACCGGGTGTCCCTCGGGCACCGCGGGTGCGGCCGGCGCGCCGGCCGCTGCGGCCGGAGCCCCCTGGGCCGGCGCAGCCGCCGCTGCGGCGGGCGCCGGCATGGCGGGCGCCATCATCTGGGGCGGCATCGTGTGGTAGCTGATCGGTGCAGGCGCCGGCGGCGGCGCCTTGACGATGCGCACCTGTCCGTCGCCTTCGGTGATCTCCAGCTCGGAGATGTTCGACTCGGCGACGAGGTCGATCAGTGTTTTCAGTTTCCTGAGGTCCATCGGGTCTGCTCCCTGTCTTGCATGCATGCGCCTTGGGGGCGGCTGTCTCCTGGGCGCCTTCGAGGGCGTCGGGTCGGGTCGTCGTCCTGCGCGCGATCGGCGGTCCGGTATCGTGGGGGTCAGGCCTGCTCGAGCCCGGCGGCGCCCGGCCAGTCGGCTCCTTCGAGCCGACCGATCGCGTACTCGAGCGCGAGCCGGTAGCCGGCCGGTCCCAGGCCCGCGATCACGCCCTCGGCCAGGTCGGCCAGGTAGGACCTGCGCCGGAAGGGCTCGCGCCGGTGGACGTTCGAGAGGTGGATCTCGATGAAGGGCACCGCGACCGCCGCAAGGGCGTCGCGTATGGCCACGCTGGTATGGGTGAAGGCGCCGGGGTTGATGAGGATGAAGCCCACGCCGGCTTCGCGCGCGGCCTGGATGCGGTCGACGATGGCGCCTTCGTGATTCGACTGGAAGGCGGCGAAGTCATGGCCGCCTGCGGCGGCCTGGCGGGCGAGGGCGCGATCGATCTCGGCCAGCGTGGCGCGCCCGTAGAGTTCGGGTTCGCGACTGCCGAGCAGGTTCAGGTTTGGCCCGTGTATCGCCCAGATGGCTTTGGACATGGGGGTCGACGGGAGCGTCGATTCAGTGAAATTAGGCGCATTTGAGCGCAATTAGACGAAATTGTCTACAAATACACGAAATTCGTGAGATTTTGTTGCGCCTCCGCATCGTCGCGGCATGGCCTGGCGACCTGCATCGCGGCGCTCGACCCGCGCCCAGGGCCTGGCGCTCGCGCTCAGGCCGAAGGGGCGCTCGCGGCCTCGATGACGCTGCGCAGTGCCGGCTCGCTGAAGCGGCCGAGCACGCGGGTGCGGATGCTTCCCGCCGGATCCACCACGACGGTGAAGGGCAGGCCGCCCTGCGCATTGCCGAGCGCGCGCATCCATTCGAGTGCATCGCCGCTGGCAACCAGCAAAGGGTAGCTCACCGGGTACTTCTCGGCAAATCGGCGGATGTTGGCGTCGGAATCGATGCCGATGCCAAGGATTTGCACACCGCGCGCGGCCATGTCGTCCTGCATCGCGGAGAGCTCCGGCATCTCCTCGATGCAGGGCGCGCACCAGGTCGCCCAGAAGTTGAAGACGACGGTCCGGCCCCGGAACTGGCCCAGGTCCAGCGGCTCGCCCGAAAGGCCGGGAAGGGAGAGCCCGAACAGCGCTTCCACGGTGGGATCGGCGGCGGCGGAATCATCCCGGAAGCGATCGAGCCCGAACCACAGGCCGGCCGCCGCGGCCGCGATCCCGAGACCGGCGCCCAGCGCGATGCGACGCCCGGACGCCTTCATGACCGCATGCCTCGGACCGGGCGCTCGGGCGCCGCTTCCTGTCCGCCGTCCGTCTCCGGGCCGGTTCCCGCCTGTGCCATGCGCGCGAGCAATGCCTGCAGGTTGCCGCGGTCGGCGCCCCGGGCGCCGCTTGCGCGCAGGGCCCCGCGCAGGTCGTCGCGCAAGTACAGCGAGAGCAGCACGGGCTCGTCGTGCCAGTAGAACGCGAGGGTCTCCACCTCGGAGGCGTCGCGCAGGTGGGCCATGGTGGTGGCCTCGTAGTCGACATGGTGGTCGAGCAGCGCGATCCCGACTTCCTTGGAGTTGTCGTGGAAGACCTGGAGGTGGATCGGCGCATGTTCGGCGACGATGCCCTTCCAGACCGCGCCGGTCAGGTAGGGATCGAAGGGCTGGAGCCACTGCATCAGGGACGCGGCGGCTTCGCGCCGGCGTTGTACCCGGGATTCGTGCTGCTCGTCGAAGAGGGCCAGGTGCTCGGCCAGCGCCTCGTCGATCGCCTCGTTGTCGGGCAGCGACGAGGCGGGCGGCCGGTTGCGTCCGGTGACTTCGCGCGCGGCCTTGCGCTTGGCGGCGCCGTAGTCGAGGCCGCCATCGGCGACGAGGCGCGCGGCGAGTCCGGCGATCTCGCGCCGGATCGATTCGAGGGAACTGCTGGGCACGGGCATCGGGCGGGAGGAGCGCTCCGTTAGAATCCCCGATTCTAGCGGACCCTGCCGCGCGACCCCGGCGAGCCCATGCACATCCACATCCTCGGCATCTGCGGAACCTTCATGGGGGGCATCGCGGCGATCGCCCGGCAGGCGGGCCATCGGGTCACCGGTTGCGACGCCAATGTCTATCCGCCGATGAGCGACCAGCTGCGCGCGCTCGGCATCGACCTCATCGACGGCTACGAGGCCGACCAGCTCGCGCTGCGGCCCGACCTCTGGGTCGTCGGCAACGTGGTCTCGCGCGGCAATCCGCTCATGGAGGCGATCCTCGAGCAGCGCGGGCGCTACATCTCCGGCCCGCAATGGCTCGCCGAGCAGGTCCTGGCCGGTCGCTGGGTGCTCGCGCTCGCCGGCACCCATGGCAAGACGACGGCCGCCTCGATGCTCGCCTGGGTCCTGGAACGCGCCGGTCTCGCGCCGGGCTTCCTGATCGGCGGCGTGCCGATCGGCTTCCCGGTCTCGGCCCGCCTGGGCGAGGGCGACCACTTCGTGATCGAGGCCGACGAGTACGACACCGCGTTCTTCGACAAGCGCTCCAAGTTCGTCCACTACCGGCCGCGCACGGCGGTGCTGAACAATCTCGAATTCGACCATGCCGACATCTTCCCCGACCTCGCCGCGATAGAGACCCAGTTCCACCACCTGGTGCGAACCGTCCCGGGCGGCGGACTGATCGTGCGCCCCGCCGATTCGCCGGCACTCGACCGGGTGATCGAGCGCGGCTTGTGGAGTCCGCTCGAGACGACCGGCACCGGCGGCCAGTGGCATGCCGCCGGCCTGGTCGAAGAGGCGGATGCGAGCGGCTTCGACGTGCACTTCGAAGGCCGGCGCCTCGGCCGGGCCCGGCTCGCGGCCGCCGGCGAGCACAACCGCGCCAATGCGCTGGCGGTGATCGCGGCGGCTCGCCATGCCGGCGTCGATCCGGCGCTGGCCATCGAAGCCTTGTCGAGCTTCCCCGGCGTGCGGCGCCGGCTCGAGACGCGGGGCGAGGTCGATGGCATCAGCGTGATCGACGACTTCGCCCACCACCCGACCGCGATCGCCACCACGATCGCCGGGCTGCGCGACCGCATGGGCGGCTCGGGTCGCATCCTCGCGGTGCTCGAGCCGCGCTCCAACACCATGAAGCTCGGCGTGATGCGCGCCGCGCTCGCCGGCAGCCTCGCCGATGCCGACCTGGCCTTCTGCTATGCCGGCTCGCTCGACTGGTCGCCGCGCGAGGCGCTCGCGGACCTGGGGGCGCGGGCGTCGGTCCACGACGAGATCGACGCGATGGTCGGCGCGATCGTGGCGGCCGCGGTGCCGGGCGACCGGATACTCGTGATGAGCAATGGCGGCTTCCAGGACATTCACGGGCGGCTGCTCGCCGCCCTGCGCGGGCGCGGCAAAGGGAGGCATGCATGAGCACGAGCACGGGACGGATCGTCTACCTGCACGGTTTTCGCTCCTCGCCGCAGTCGTTCAAGGCGCGCATGATCGGCGAGCGGCTCGCGGCACTGGGCCTGGGCGAGCGCTTCGTGTGCCCGCAGCTGCCGGTGTCGCCCGCCGCGGCACTGGCGCTGGTGGAGGACTCGATCCGTCCGGGGGCGGACGACGTCCTCGTCGGCAGCT
>DAIMFM010000237.1:0-4708 GCA_036724585.1 Burkholderiaceae bacterium
CCCCGGCCTACTCCAAGGTGGAGTCGTCGTCGTTCACCTCTTCGTCGAAGGTGAACCCGTACTGGAAGCCGGAGCAGCCGCCGCCCTGCACGAACACGCGCAGCTTGAGCTGGTCGTTGCCTTCCTCTTCGATCAGTTGCCTGACTTTATCGGCGGCGCTGTCGGTGAAGACGAGCGGCGCGGGCATGTCGGTAACAGCGTTCATGGGTACCTCTTTCGAATGCCCTATTCTAGCGTGCTTCAAGCTATCCTTGCGTGCCGCAAGGCTGAACGAGAGTAGCGAGTGAGCGAAAAACCCTACCAGGGCATCATGGTCGTCGACCTGACGACCACCATCGCCGGCCCGTACTGCACGCGCCTGCTCGCCGACCTCGGGGCCGACGTCATCAAGGTCGAGACCCCGCAAGGCGACATGATGCGCACCCGCCCGCCGATACCGGACGGCCACAGCCGCGCCTTCGGGCAGCTCAACGCCGGCAAGCGAAGCATCGTGCTCGACCTGAAGCAGCCCGAAGGCACCCAGGCCCTGCGCAAGCTCGCGGCGCAGGCCGACCTGCTGGTCGAGAACTTCCGTCCCGGCGTCATGGCCAGGCTCGGGCTCGATTACCCGCGCCTGGCCGAATCCAACCCGCGCCTGATCTACTGCGCCATCTCGGGCTACGGCCAGACCGGGCCGTCGGCGGACGCCCCCGCCTATGCGCCGGTGGTGCATGCCGCTTCGGGCTACGACCTCGCCCATATCGCCTACCAGGACGGACGCGACCGGCCCGACTGGTGCGGCGTGTTCACCGCGGACGTCCTCGCCGGGCTCCATGCCTTCGCGGCGATCGGCCCGGCCCTGCGCCTGCGCGATCTCACCGGCCGGGGCCAGTTCATCGATGTCTCCATGTTCGAGGCCATGCTCGGGCTGTGCCTGACCGAAGTCCAGCTCGCCCAGGCCGGCGGCGATCCCCCGGCCCGCATGTTCGGGCCCACCCAGACGGCCGACGGCTACGTGATGGCGGCCGTCGCGAGCGAGAAGAGCTTCGTGGCGCTGTGCGAGGCCGCCGGCCGGCCGGATCTGGCGAAGGATCCCCGCTTCGAGCAGTACATCGAGCGGCGACGCAACTGGAAGCTGTTCGTCGAAGAACTGGAGAAGTGGTCCACCCGCCTGAGCACGACCGAATGCATGGCCGTGCTCGATCGGCACGGCGTCCCCGCGTCGCCCTATCGCACGGTCGCCGAGGCCCTGCGCGACCCGCAGCTGGTGCACCGCGACGCACTGGCCACGGTCAGCGACCCGGCCGGGGAGTACCAGGTGATGAACGCGCCGTTTCGCATATCCGGAGCGGATGTGGGCGCGGGATCGCACGCCCCCGCACTGGGCGAACACACCCGCGAGGTCCTGGAGAGCCTGGGCATCGAACCAACGGAGCCGGGGCGGCGCTGATCGCGCCCCGCCGGCGGCCGGCTCGTCCGTCGCCGATCCCAGGCGGCCGGATTGCCGCCGGCTTCGCTCATGCGGCGGGCGCGCCGCCGCCCGCCCCACCGGCCCCGCTCGCCAGCTTGAGGCCGGGCTTGTCGGCTCCCGGCCGGTCGTTCTCCTGCCTGTCGCTCGCCTGCCTGTCGGCGCGCTGCGCGTCGATGTGCAGGATCGCCCCGTCGACGATCGCGCCATGCTGGATCTCGACGACGGTGTAGCGGATGTCGCCCGAGACGCGTGCCCGGGGCTGCAGCTCCAGGAGCTCGTCGGCCTGGACGGGGCCCTCGACCGTGCCGTCGATCACGACACGGGCCGCGCGAATCTCGCCCCTGACCCTGGCATTCTGGGAGAGCACCAGCAGGCTGGGCTTGCCGGGCTCGGCCATGACCCGGCCGATCACCTCGCCGTCGATCCGCAGTCCGCCCCGGAAGCGCAGGTCGCCCTCGATCACGGTGCCGCTGCCGATCAGGCAGTCGATCGTGCCCTCCGCCTTGGCCGCCTTGCTTCCGAACATCGTGCCGCCTCCATGCAGCCGCCTACAGCGACAGTGACTGTTGCGCCTGGACGCTCGAGCCCTTGAGCACCCGCAGCTGGACCGATTTCAGCGCCGCGCCGGCGGGCAGGACGAACTGGCCCTCGACACGCCGGTAGCGCTCGAAGGAAACCTTCATGGCCGCCGCGCCCGGTCCGTCGCGCTCCTTCGGCACCACCAGCGAAGCCGTCTTGCCGTCGAGCTCGTAGCGCACCACCAGCTGCAGGTGCCCACTGAACTCGCGGGCCTTGCGGCCCCCGACCATGAGCATCGCCCGCCAGCGCATCTGGTTGGGCACCAGGTCGGGCATCACCTGCAGTCCCCGGATCTGCATCGGCTCGTTGCCGCCCATCGACGGCAGCAGCGACTCGAGGTAGATCAGGTCCGATTTCAGTCGGGCATTCTCGGTCTCGGCCCCTCGCACCTGCGCCGCGAGCTGACGAGCGGTCGTTTTCTCGACCTGAATGCGGCTTTCCGCGGCATCGACCTGTGCCTGCAGGCGCGCCGCCTCGGCCCGGATCTCCCTGTTCGCGGTCTCCAGGGCATCGACGCGGTACCACAGGCCGTCGATGTCGAGCGCCGACGAGATCTCGGGGACCGGCCGCGAGGCCCGCGGGGCCGGGGCGTCGGCCTGGGCGGCGACCGCCGCGATCGGCACCTCGAGTCCCATCTTCCGGGCGAGGCGGGGCCCGAGGAAGGCCATGAGCACCGTCGCGATGGCCAGGCCCAGGAGGAAGCCGAGCAGCAGGCAGGCCGGCGTCCGGCGCCGGGGCGGCTCGCCGCCGAGGATCACCCGGGCCGGTGCCGATGCAACGGCCGACGCCGGCGATCCCTTGGTTCGGGGCATCGGCGGTCCCGGTCTCAGCCGCGGCGACGCCGCCGTGCGTCGGGATACGGGCGCGGCGTCACGGCAGGACGGGAATCTGCATCAGGCCTTCGGTTTCGGGCCGGTCGAACAGGATGTTCATCACCTGGATCGCCTGTCCCGAGGCGCCCTTGACCAGGTTGTCCTCGACCACCAGCACCGCCAGCAGGTCGCTGTCCGGCAGCCGGTGGACCGCGATGCGAACCATGTTCGACGCGCGTACCGAACGGGTTTCCGGCATGGAACCGGCGGGCATCACGTCGACGAAGGGCTCGTCGGCATAGCGCCGCTCGTAGAGCGCCTGGAAATCGACGTCGGCCGCGCCCGGGCGCAGCCTGGCGTACAGCGTGGCATGGATGCCGCGTATCATGGGCACCAGGTGGGGTACGAAGGACAGCCGCACCGGCCGGCCGGCAATGGCGGACAGGCCCTGGCGGATCTCGGGCCAGTGGCGATGGCCACCCACCCCGTAGGCCTTGAAGCTGTCGCCCACCTCGGACAGCAGGTTGGCCACCGAAGCGCCGCGCCCGGCGCCGGACACGCCGGACTTGCAGTCCGCGATGAGCGATTCGGGATCGATGAGGTCGCCGGCGGCGGGCTCGAGCAGCGGCAGGAAACCGAGCTGGACCGACGTCGGGTAGCAACCCGCCATCCCGACGACGTTCGCCTTGCGAAGCGCTTCACGGTTCATCTCGGGCAGCCCGTATACCGCCTGCTCGAGGATGTCGGGGCAGGCGTGGGGCATCTTGTACCAGCGCTCGAACTCGGCGATGTCGCGCAGCCGGAAATCGGCCGCGAGGTCGATCACCTTGACCCCGGCCGCCACGAGCTCGCGCGCCTGCGCCATGGCCACGCCATGCGGTGTGGCGAAGAACACCACGTCGCATTCCGTGAGTGGCGCGGTCGCCGGATCCGAGAAGGCGATGTCGACACGGCCGCGCAGCGAGGCGTACATGTCGGCGACGGCGAGCCCGGCCTCCTTGCGCGAGGTGATCACGCGCAGCTCGGCGCCCGGGTGCTGCGCCAGCAGGCGCAGCAGCTCGACCCCGGTGTATCCGGTCCCACCGACGATCCCGACCTTGATCATGAGCCGCTCCTGATTCTTGCGAAAAGAAAAGCCGCCTGCAGGGCAAGGCGGCTTTTCTTGATTCCGGGGACTCCAGCGCGGCGCAGCATGCCAGCCGCGCAAGGCATGTCAGCGCTTGGAGAACTGCTTGCGGCGTCGCGCCTTGTGCAGGCCGACCTTCTTGCGCTCGACCTCGCGCGCGTCGCGCGTGACGAGCCCCGCCTTCGACAGGACCGGCTTGAGCGTCTCGTCGAAATCGATCAACGCGCGGGTGATGCCGTGGCGAACCGCGCCCGCCTGGCCCGACTGGCCGCCGCCATGCACGTTGACCTGGATGTCGAAGCCGCCGTCGTTGTCGGTCAGGGCCAGCGGCTGGCGGACGATCATGCGCCCGGTTTCGCGCGCGAAGTACTCGTCGACCGGCTTGCCGTTGACGATGATACGGCCGTTGCCGCGCTTCAGGAAGACCCGTGCCACCGACGTCTTGCGCCGGCCGGTGCCGTAGTTGTACTCACCAATCATCGGAATCAGATCTCCAGCGCCTTGGGCTGTTGCGCACCATGCGGATGCGTCGCTTCGGCGTAAACCTTGAGCTTCTTGATCATCGCGTAGCCGAGCGGGCCCTTGGGCAGCATGCCCTTGACGGCCTTTTCGAGCGCGCGGCCCGGATACCGGGCCTGCATCTTCTCGAAGTTGGTCTCGCGGATGCCGCCGGGATAGCCGGTATGGCGATAGTACGTCTTGTCGGTCGCCTTGTTGCCCGTCACACGAAGGCGCGCGGCA
>DAIMFM010000238.1:0-2324 GCA_036724585.1 Burkholderiaceae bacterium
GAACCTGCCGTTCCTCAAGGTGGTGGGCGCGCTGCTGCTGGTGTGGATCGGCGTGAAGCTCATCGCCCCCGACGAGGAAGGCCACAGCGACGTGGCGGGCAGCGACAAGCTGCTCGCGGCCATCAAGACCATCATCGTGGCCGACCTGGTGATGAGCGTGGACAACGTGATCGCCATCGCCGGCGCCGCGCAGAACGCGGGCGAACACTCCACGCTGCTGGTGGTGCTGGGCCTGCTGATCTCGATCCCGATCATCGTCTGGGGCAGCCAGCTCGTCATCAAGCTGATGGAGCGCTTCCCGCTGATCATCACCCTGGGCGGCATGCTGCTGGGCTGGATCGCCGGCGGCATGCTGGTGACGGACCCCGCCTTCGTCAACACCGAGAAGTGGGAGGCGGTTCCGGAGCATCTGAAGGAGCTGTTCCGCCTCACCATGGACAGCTCGCATTACTACCGCCAGCACTGGTACTGGTGGGGCGAGGCGCATTATCGCACCACCGGCGGCAAGCTCGAGCTGACCACCATTCCCGAAGCCGAGTGGCAGAAGGTGGAGGACATGGCGCGCGAGTTCTGGGACGAGATCGCGGCCAAGAGCGAGCGCAACGCCAAGGTCGTGCAGATCCTGAAGAACTACGCCGAGACGATGCGCAAGGCGGGCGCGCCCTACCGCTACGCCTGAGCCGCAGCGCCACGCGGGACCCGGCGCTCCACCACCCTCGCGGGCGGCGGAGTGCCGGCCTCCCGAGGCGGCGGAGACGGCCGTTCCGGCCGATCGACCAACCGCCCGATTACGTAGGACCCGATGACGACTGGACGGACGGCGCAGGACGCGCCGCCCGCGCAACCATACGCAGCACCGGAGAAGGAGCATGAAGCCTGAGCAGGTCCGCACCGCGGCGGACGCCCGCAAGATCGTCGAGGAGCGGGGCCTCACCCATGTCAAGATCGGCCTGTTCGACGCCGACGGCATCCTGCGCGGCAAGTACATCTCGGCGACCAAGTTCTTCTCGGCGCTGGACAGCGGGCTGGCCTTCTGCGACGTGGTGCTGGGCTGGGATTCCGACGACCAGCTCTACGACAACGTCACCTTTACGGGCTGGCATACCGCCTATCCCGATGCGCCGGTCCGCATCGTGCCGGACAGCTGCCGCGAGATCCCGTTCGAGGAGAACACGCTGCTCTTCCTGTGCGAGTTCGACGCCCCGGCGGACACGGTCTGCCCGCGCGGCACGCTGCGGCGCGTCGTCGCCAAGGCCAGGGACATGGGCTTCGACGTGCTGGCCGCGGCCGAGTACGAGTTCTTCATGTTCGCCGAGACCCCGCAATCGGTGCGCGACAAGGGCTACCGCAACCTGACGCCGATCACGCCGGGCCATTTCGGCTATTCCGGCCTGCGCAGCTCCGTCTGGGCCGAGCTCTATCACGAGATCCTGAAGACCTTCGAGACGATGCGGGCGCCGATCGAAGGCCTGCACACCGAGACCGGCCCCGGCGTGCTCGAGGCGGCGATCGGCGTGGACGAGATCCTGAGCGCCGCCGACAAGGCCTCGATCTTCAAGACCTTCATGAAGGTGCTGGCGCAGCGCCGCGGGCTGATGGCCACCTTCATGGCGAAATGGTCGAACGACTGGCCGGGCCAGAGCGGGCATCTCCACATGTCGCTCAAGGGGATCGACGGCAGCGCGGTCTTCCACGACGCGGAGGCCCCGCACCGCATGAGCAAGCTGATGCGGCACTTCGTGGCCGGGCAGCAGGCGCTGATGCCCGAGCTCCTGGCCATGGTGTCGCCCACCGTCAACTCCTACAGCAGGCTCATTCCGGGTTTCTGGGCGCCGACCAATGCGACCTGGGGCGTCGAGAACCGCACCACGGCGCTGCGCGTCATCCCGGGCTCGCCGAAGTCGCAGCGGGTGGAGTATCGTATCGCCGCGGCGGATGCGAACCCCTACGTCGCGCTGGCGGCCGCCCTGGGCTCCGGCCTCTACGGCATCGAGTACGAGCTCGAGCCCTCGGCGCCGGTCACGGGCAACGCCTATGACCAGAAGCACGCGGCGAAGCACGATCTGCCGGCCACGCTGTGGGAGGCCGCCCAGCGCCTGAAGACGTCCAAGGCGGCGCGGGCGCTGTTCGGCGACGCTTTCGTCGAGCATTTCGCCGCCACGCGGGAGTGGGAGGAACGCGAGTTCCGCAAGCACATCACCGACTGGGAGCTCAACCGGTATTTCGAGATCATCTGACGGCTTTTCGCGCCATGGGCGAACCCAACACCACAAAAAAAGAGCGGGAACAAACAAAAACCCAAAGAAGGAAAGGGGGAAAAAAAA
>DAIMFM010000238.1:2334-4693 GCA_036724585.1 Burkholderiaceae bacterium
GCGAGTTCCTAAAGCTCTTCTCTGTCTGGGAGCTCTACGGTTTTTTCGTTATTATCTGACGTCTTTTCGCGCCTTGCCCTCACCCTCCCCGCGCTGACGCGCGGGTCCCCTCCCTCTCCCGCTTCGCGGGAGAGGGCCAAAAAAGCTCCCTCTCCCCGACAGGGGAGAGGGCCGGGGTGAGGGTTGGCGCAGCACGCGAAGCTATCTGCAGGACAAGCACGAGACAGGACATGGCAGTCATCCAGAAAACCATCACGCCGATCGACGGCAGCATCTATGTGGAGCGCCCGCTCGCCTCGTCGACCGAGGTCGCCGCGGGGCTTGGCCGGGCGCGCAAGGCCCAGGCCGAGTGGAAGCACGTCTCGGTCGCGGAGCGGCAGAAGATCCTGAGCCGCGCCGTCGACGCCTTCGTGGCGAAGAGGGACACGGTCGCCGAGGAGATCACCCGGCAGATCGGCCGTCCGCTCTCCCAGTCGCCCGGCGAGGTGCGCGGCTTCGAGGAGCGCGCCCGCTACATGATCGAGATCGCCGCCTCGGCGCTCGCCGACATCGACGTCGGGCCGAAGCAGGGCTTCACCCGGTTCATCCGGCGCGAGCCCCTGGGCGTCGTGTTCGTGGTGGCGCCCTGGAACTTCCCCTATCTGACCTCGGTGAACGCCGTGGTGCCGGCGCTCATGGCGGGCAACGCCGTGATCCTGAAGCACTCCGCCCAGACGCCGCTCTGCGCCGAGCGCTTCGCCGAGGCCTTCGCGGCGGCCGGCCTTCCCGACGGGCTCTTCCAGTTCTTCCATCTGAGCCATGACGACACGTCGAAGCTGATCGGCACGGACGGCATCGACTATGTCGCCTTCACCGGATCCGTCGCCGGCGGCCATGCGGTCACCAAGGCGGCATCCGACCGTTTCATCGGCCTTGGCCTCGAGCTCGGCGGCAACGACCCGGCCTATGTGCGGCCGGACGCCAATCTCGACCATGCCGTCGAGAACCTGGTGGACGGCGCCTATTTCAACTCCGGCCAGTCCTGCTGCGGCATCCAGCGCGTCTACGTGCATGCCGACGTCTACGACCGCTTCCGCGACGGCTTCGTCGCGCTGACGAGGAAGTACAGCCTGGGCAACCCGCTCGAGAGCGGGACCAATCTGGGCCCGGTGGTGCGCGCCAGGGCCGCCGACGAGATCCGCGGCCAGATCGGCCAGGCGGTCCGCGCGGGGGCGAAGCCGCTGGTGGATGCCGCCCAGTTCAAGAGCGACAGGCCGGGTACGGCCTATCTGGCGCCGCACGTGCTGGAGGTGACCGACAACGCCAATCCGATCATGAAGGAGGAGTGCTTCGGTCCCGTCGCCGCGCTGATGAAGGTGTCGTCCGACGACCAGGCGATCCGCCTGATGAACGACAATCCCTACGGCCTGACCGCCGCCGTCTGGACGATGGACGAAGCCGCGGCCATCCGCATCGGCGACCGCATAGAGACCGGCACCTGGTTCATGAACCGCTGCGACTATCTCGACCCGGCGCTCGCCTGGGTCGGCGTCAAGGACTCGGGGCGCGGCTGCACGCTGTCGCGCGTCGGCTACGAGTACCTGACCCGCCCGAAATCCTTCCACCTCCGCACGTCGCTCTGAGGAGCCTGTCGCCATGACCATCGACCCCGCCGCGCTCCGCGGCAACTGGAACTACCCGACCGCCATGCGCTTCGGCGTCGGCCGCATCGCCGAGCTGGCGGACGCCTGCAAGTCGCTCGGGATGAAGCGGCCCCTGCTGGTCACCGATCCCGGCCTCGCCAAGCTGCCCATGGTCCAGGACGCGCTGGCGAGCCTCGGATCCGCCGGGCTCGGCGCCGGGCTGTACCACGACGTGAAGCCCAATCCGGTCGGCCGGAACGTCGATGACGGCGTCGCCGCCTATCGCGCCGGCGGCCATGACGGCGTCATCGCCTTCGGCGGCGGCAGCGGACTGGACTGCGCCAAGGCCGTGGCGCTGATGGTCGGCCAGAAGCGCCCGATGTGGGACTTCGAGGACGTGGGCGACAACTGGAAGCGGGTCGATCCCGCCGGCGTCGCGCCGATCGTCGCCGTGCCGACCACCGCCGGCACGGGCTCGGAGGTCGGCCGCGCCTCGGTCATCACCAACGAGGCGACGCATGTGAAGAAGATCATCTTCCATCCGAAGATGCTGCCCTCGATCGTGATCTCCGATCCGGCATTGACGGTCGGGCTGCCGCCGCATATCACCGCGGCGACCGGCATGGACGCGCTCGCCCATTGCCTCGAGGCCTATTGCGCGCCGGGCTATCACCCGATGGCGGACGGCATCGCGGTCGAGGGCATGCGGCTGGTCAAGGACTGGCTGCCGGTGGCGG
>DAIMFM010000239.1:0-756 GCA_036724585.1 Burkholderiaceae bacterium
GATCCGTGCCTCGGCCTCGGTGAGCCGGCCGGCCGCGCGCTCGCGTTCGATCTCCTTGCGGCGATCGCGATAGACGTCGAGCCGGCGGCCCGAATCGGTCGATTCCGGATCCTGCGCGATGCGGGCGCCGAGCAGCGGCCAGACAAGGGCGGCGGTCGCCGCGCAGGCGATCAGCGCGGCAATGATCCAGAAGCTCATCGGGATGGAAGTGGTCAAGTCCTCTCATTTTCGCACAGCGGCCGGGCACTGCCCGGGACGCGCGCCGCTCGCGCGTGTCCGCTCCTGCCCCGGGCGCAGGCACCCGCGCCCCGGCGCGGCGGGGCCGTCAGGCCAGGGGCGCGGCGCGCAGGCGCTGCGTGAGCGCCTCGAGGAAGCGCGAACAGGACTCGAGCTGCGCGATCTCGACGTATTCGTCGGGCTGGTGCGCGATGGCGATGTCGCCCGGGCCGCAGACCACGGTCGGCACGCCGGCGGCGACGAGGAAGCCGGCTTCGGTCCCGAAGCTGACCCGCCGCGGCCCCGGGCAGCCGCACAGGGGCATGAGCGCTTCGGCGAGGCTCCGGTTGCCGCGCTCGTCGAGCCCGGGCGCATCGACGATCTCCTCGAAGGAGATGGCGCAGTCCGGCGAGATCGCCCGCATCGGTGGCAGCAGCACCGATTCGGCGTGTTCGCGCACCTGGGCGAGCAGGCTGGCGGCGCTGACGCCGGGCAGGGCACGGATCTCGAAGACGAACTCGCAGTCGCGCGCCGTGATGT
>DAIMFM010000239.1:766-1325 GCA_036724585.1 Burkholderiaceae bacterium
GTGCGCGGTCCCGCCGGCGACCATGCCCACGTGGACGCTGCTGTGGGGGAACTCGAAGGCCTCGTCGCGGCCGGCCTCGCGCAGGCGGGCACCGAGCCCGTTGATGTATGCGATCAGTTCGGCGGCTACTTCGACCGCCGAGACGCCGGCGTCGCGCAGGGAGGAATGCACCGAATGGCCGCGCACCCGGACCCGGTAGATGGCGGCGCCCTTGTTGGCCACCACGACCCGCATCGAGGTGGGTTCGCCGATCACGCAGGCCGCCGGGCGCTGCGGCGCCGTGGCGAGATGCCGGGCCAGGATGCGCATGCCGCGCATGTCGGCTTCCTCGTTGTACGACAGCGCGATGTGCACGGGCTGCTTCAGGCCCGCATCGCGAAAGCGCGGCGCATGCGCGAGCACGCAGGCGATGAACCCCTTCATGTCGACCGCGCCCCGCCCGTGCAGGCGGCCATCGACGCGCGTGAGGACGAAGGGATCGGTGCGCCATTGCTGGCCCTCGACCGGCACCACGTCGGAATGCCCGCTCAGCATCACGCCGGGGACGTCGGGCGGGCCG
>DAIMFM010000239.1:1335-4639 GCA_036724585.1 Burkholderiaceae bacterium
TGGTCGCCGTGCTGGACCCACGAATCGATTCCCTGGCCCGCGAGACGGTCGGCCACCCACTCGACCAGGGCGAGGTTGGGGCGGCTGCTGACCGTATCGAACGCAACGAGCTTCGCGAGGATGTCGATCGTGGCGTCCATCGTTCCTTCGTACTCCGGGCAGGACCGGCCAGTGTAGTCCGGCTGGGCAAGGCGGGCTAGCCGTGGCAACATGGGACAAACCGAGGAGCCATCGCCATGAATGCACCCGACCGCGCAGGAATCCGTTCGGACGCCGATATCGACATGTCCTCCTGGTGGATGCCGTTCACGGCCAACCGCCAGTTCAAGGCCAGCCCGCGCATCATCTCCGGGGCCAGGGGCATGTACTACTACACGCCCGACGGCCGCGAAGTGGTCGACGCCTCGGCCGGCCTGTGGTGCGTCAATGCCGGCCACGGCCGCCAGGAGATCACCGAGGCGGTGAGCGCGCAGCTCGGCACGCTCGACTACGCGCCGGGCTTCAACATGGGCCATCCGCTTGCCTTCGAGTTCGCCTCCAGGCTGGTCAAGGCCGCGCCCGCCGGTTTCGACAAGGTGTTCTTCACCAACTCCGGCTCCGAGTCGGTGGACACCGCGCTCAAGATCGCGCTCGCCTACCATCGCGCCCGCGGTGACGGCCATCGCACCCGCCTGATCGGGCGCGAACGCGGCTACCACGGCGTCGGCTTCGGCGGCATGACGGTCGGCGGCATGGTCGCGAACCGGCGCATGTTCGCCAATTCGCTGCTGCCCCATTGCGACCACCTGCCGCATACCCACGACATCGAGCGCAACGCCTTCTCGCGCGGACTGCCCGAGCATGGCGGCGTGGAATACGCCGATGCGCTCGAGCGCCTCGTCGCGCTGCATGGCGATACCATCGCCGCCGTGATCGTCGAGCCGGTCGCCTGCTCGACCGGCGCACTGGTGCCTCCCCGGGGCTACATGGAGCGCCTGCGCAGCATCTGCGACAAGCACGGCATCCTGCTCATCTTCGACGAGGTGATCACGGGCTTCGGCCGGCTCGGCACGCCGTTCGCCTCGCAGTACTTCGGCGTCGCCCCCGACATCTTCACCACCGCCAAGGGCATCACCAACGGTGCGGTGCCCCTGGGCGCCGTCTTCATGAAGGGCGCCATCCACGATGCCCTCATGACCGGCCCCGAGCCGATGATCGAGCTGTTCCACGGCTACACCTATTCGGGCCACCCGGTCGCCTGCGCGGCGGGCCTCGCCACGCTCGACATCTACGAGCGCGAGAACCTGCTGAGCCGCGGCGCGAGCCTCGAGCAGCAATGGGGCGATGCGCTGCATTCGCTGCGCGACTGCCCCCACGTCGTCGACATCCGCAACGTCGGGATCATCGGCGCCATCGAACTGGCGCCGCGCCAGGGCTCGGCGGTATCGCGGGCCTACGAGGCCATGGTCGGCCTGTTCGAGGCCGGCGTGCTCATGCGCTACACGGGCGATACCCTCGCGATGTCGCCGCCCCTCATCCTCGAGGGCGAGCACATCGATCGCATCGTCGACACGACCCGCAAGGTTCTCGCCGGGCTGTCCTGACCCCCGGGTCCTGGCAAGCGGGATGGATCGGGTTCCGGGCGGGCCCTCGCCGGGGGGCGCCCAGCCCGGCGCCGGGAGGCTGCGGCCGCTGGTCTTCACCGGCACCGGCGGCGAGTATTTCAGGATCTGGATCGTCAACCTGCTGTTGTCGATCGTCAGCCTCGGCATCTACTCGGCCTGGGCCAAGGTGCGACGCCAGCGCTACTTCCACCGCAACACCCGCCTCGCGGGCTCGGCCTTCGACTACCATGCGCGCCCGACGGCGATCCTCGTCGGGCGGATCATCGCGATCGCCGGCCTGGTCGTGTTCATCATCGCGACCGAACTCCAGCCGTACGCCGCATTCGGGCTGCTCGCCGCCTACCTGCTGGGCCTGCCCTGGATCGTCCATCGTGCCCTGCGCTTTCGCCATGCCAACACCAGCTGGCGCGGCATCCGCTTCGGCTTCCTCGGGACGGTGGGGCAGGCATACCGGGCCCTGATGCTGCCGGTGCTGGCCTGGATGCTCGTCGTCGCCGCCGGCCTGGGCTACGCGCTCTGGCAGGGCTCCCCGGTCCCCCTGCCGGCGCTGCTGTTCGCGGCAGCCGTCGGCAGCTATGCGCTGCTGCCCCTGCTGCACTACCGGCTGAAGCGCTATCACCATGGCAACGCCTGCCTGGGCATGCTGCCCGCGCGCTTCTCGGCCAGGGCGGGCATGTTCTACGGCGTCTACCTGCGCAGCCTGGTGATCGCGATCGCGGTGGTGTTCGGCTTCTTCCTGCTGCTCGCCGCCGTGATCATCGCGATCGTCGGCATCAGCAACGCGATCGAGGCGCTCGCGAGCGCCCCCGGCGGCGCGCCCGCCGTGGCGGGGCTGGGCCTGCTCGGCGGCGTCGGCTTCTGGATCGCCTGGATCATGGTGCGGCCCTACTTCCTGGCAAGGATGCAGAACATGGTGTGGAACCGCACGCGCATCGGTCCGCATCGCTTCGTCTCGCGAGTCAGGGTGCACCGGCTGTGGGCGATCCGCATGAGCAACTTCGTGCTCGTGCTCGCGACGCTCGGCCTGTTCATGCCCTTCGCCACGGTGCGCCTTGCCCGCTATCGCCTGCAGTCGGTGGAGGTCGCGGTCCTGGGCGACCTCGATCGCATCGTCGGCGCCGAACGCGAGCGGATCGCGGCCTTCGGCGAGGAAGCCGCCGATCTCTTCGACCTGGACATCGGGATCTGAGAACCTGATGACGCCGACCGTCTTCTTCGGACGCTACTTCGACGGCCGGATCAGCACGCCCGTTCCGGTCGCCATGCGCTTCGAGGCCGGCACGCTCGTCGTCGTCGCGCCCGACTTCGAGCGGCGCGCCGAGCGCAGGCAGTACCGCCTGCCCGAGCGCACCCGGAACGGCCAGCCCATCATCCACCTGCGCGGCGGCGGCCAGGTCGAGGCCGACGACGTCGGCGCGCTGTGGCGGGCCGCGCGCGAGAGCGGCCTGCGCGAGTCCCCGGCATCGGTGATGTCGCAACGCTGGTCGCTCGCGCTGCTGGCGCTGGTACTCACCGTCGCGAGCCTGTATGCCGGCTACCGCTGGGTCCTGCCGTGGGCGGCGAACCTTGCGGCACCCTTCGTGCCGGCGTCGATCGAGCAGTCGCTAGTGCAGGAGGCGATCGACTGGCTCGCCGCCGGCCTCACCGCGCCGAGCCGGCTGCCGGCGGCGCGCCAGGCCGAGATCCGCGCGCGCATCGCC
>DAIMFM010000240.1:0-4587 GCA_036724585.1 Burkholderiaceae bacterium
CCAGCGCGCGCGCCATGGTGCGCGACGGCGCGCTGGCGACCGCGGCGGGACGCATCGTGCGCGAACTGGGCGGGGCGATCGACGGCGACAGGCTCGACCCGGCTGCGCGCGCCGCCCTGGCCACCCTGCAGTTCGGCGCCACGCTCGCGGCGGCGGGCGAGCGCGCACGCGCGCTGTTCGATCCGGACCGGCGGCTGGTGCCCTTCGTCGCCGGCGCTTAACCCGCCTGCAATCCACGTTTCACTCGACGCCATCGCCGGCTTGCGGCGATCATGGCCGCATGGCCTCTCGCACCATTCCGGTCGAACCCTTCGATCTCGTCGTCTTCGGGGCGACCGGCGACCTCGCCACCCGCAAGATCTTTCCCGCACTGTACAAGCGCCTGCTCGCCGGACAGATGCCGGGCGAGGCCCGCGTGATCGGCCTGGCCCGTTCCTCGTTCACGCCCGAGGGATTTCGCGAGGAAGTCGCTGCGTCGGTGCGCGCGCAGGTCGGCACGATCGACGAGGAATGCCTGGCGCGCCTGCAGGCGCAGGTCGACTACCTGCAGCTCGACGCCCTCGGCGAGACCGGCTGGGCCGAGCTCGCGGCGTGGCTCGGCGAGCCGGGCGGACGCATCCGCGCCTTCTACCTGTCGGTGGCGCCGCGACTGTTCGAGCCGATCTGCGAGCGCCTCAATCGCCACGGCGTGACGACCCCCGAATCGCGCATCGTTGCCGAGAAGCCCTTCGGGCACGACTTCGAAAGCGCCCGCTCGCTGAACCTGCACCTGGGCACGCATTTCGCCGAGGCCCAGCTCTTTCGCATCGACCACTACCTCGGCAAGGAGACGGTGCAGAACCTGATGGCGGTGCGCTTCGCCAATGCCCTGTTCGAGCCGCTGTGGAACGCGCGCTTCGTCGACCATGTCCAGATCACCGTGGCCGAGACGATCGGGGTCAACGGGCGCGGCGAGTACTACGACCAGGCCGGCGCCCTGCGCGACATGGTGCAGAACCACCTGATGCAGCTGCTGTGCCTCATCGCGATGGAGCCGCCGTCGCGCTTCGCTCCCGATCCGGTGCGCGACGAGAAGCTCAAGGTGATCCGCGCGCTCGAGCCCTTCGACCTGGAGCGAGCGCGCGAGGACACCGTCCGCGGGCAGTATCGCGCGGGCGCGGACGTGCCTTCCTACGCCGAGGACGTTGGGCGCAGCGGTTCGCGCACCGAGAGCTTCGTCGCCATGAAGCTGCGCATCGCCAACTGGCGCTGGTCGGGCACGCCCTTCTACCTGCGCACGGGCAAGCGCCTGCGCGCGAGGTTCTCCGAGATCGCGATCGTCTTTCACGAAGCGCCGCATTCGGTCTTCGCGCAGACCACCCGCCGGCTGCCGGCCAACGTGCTGGTGATCCGCCTGCAGCCCGACGAAGGCATCACCTTGCGCATGACGATCAAGGAACCGGGACCGGGCGGCATGCGGCTGATGGAAGTGCCGCTCGACATGAGCTTCGCCGATGCGCTCGACGGCAAGGGCCTGCAGATGCCCGACGCCTACGAACGCCTGCTGATGGACGTCATCCGCGGCGACCAGACGCTGTTCATGCGCGGCGACGAGGTGGAGGCCGCCTGGGCCTGGATCGATCCGATCGCCGCCGCCTGGGAACACGATGGCCGCTCGCCCCAGCCCTACGATCCCGGCACTTCCGGTCCCGAGGACGCCCTCATGCTGATGCACCGCGACCACCGGCGCTGGCGCGCCATCGGACGTTGACCGTGGCCGGGCCGCGCATCATCGAGCGGCCGGCGCCCGACCTCGCCGGGCTGCTCGCCGACGACGTGTCGGGCTGGCTGGCCGAGGCGATCGAGCACCGCGGCATGGCGAGCCTCGTCGTGCCGGGTGGCAGTACGCCGGGGCCGTTCCTCGAGGCGCTCGCCCGGCGCCCCATCGACTGGCCCCGGGTCTTCGTCGTCCCGAGCGACGAGCGCTGCGTGCCGCTCGACTCCCCGCGTTCGAACGAAGCCATGATCCGCGCCAGGCTCCTGCAGGGGCCGGCGGCCGCCGCGAACCTGGTGTCCCTGCTGCCCGCAGGCGAGGATGGCGATGCCATCGCCGCCGTCGCCACCCGGGTGAGTCGCTTGCTGCCGATCGACGTGTGCGTGCTGGGCCTCGGCGAGGACGGGCACACCGCGTCGCTGTTCCCGCAGGCCGATCGCATCGCCGCGGCGCTGGCCGACGCCGCATCGTCCGTGCTGCCGATCCAGGCCCCCGGCGCACCGGAGAAGCGCATCACCCTGACGGCCCCCGTGCTGCGCGGCGCGCGGCGCGTGTGCCTGCTCTTCACCGGGGCCGCCAAGCGCGAGGTCATCGCACGCGCACTGGAAGCGGGGCCGGTCACCGACCTGCCCGTACGTGTCGTCCTCGACCGCTCCGGTTCGTTGTACATGTACTGGAGTCCCTGAAGGAGATCGTCATGAACGTCCATTCCCGCGTGGCGGAGGTCACCGAACGCATCGTCGAGCGCAGCCGCCCCAGCCGCGGCGCCTACCTCGCGCGGGTCGAGGCCGCCCGTGGCCAGGGGCCGCGGCGCGGCGCGATGGCCTGCGGCAACCTCGCGCATACGACCGCGGGTTGCGGGGCCGCCGACAAGGCCGACATGGCCTCCAGCAACCGGCCCAACATCGGGATCGTCACCGCCTACAACGACATGCTCTCGGCGCACCGGCCCTACGAGGACTACCCGAAGCGGATCCGCGCCTTCGCGCGCGAGTTCGGCGGCACCGCCCAGGTGGCGGGCGGCGTGCCCGCGATGTGCGACGGCATCACGCAGGGGCGGGCCGGCATGGAACTGTCGCTCTTCTCGCGCGACGTGATCGCTCTCGCCACCGGTGTCGCCCTGTCGCACGACGCCTTCGACGCGGCGGTCTGCCTGGGCATCTGCGACAAGATCGTGCCGGGGCTCGTCATCGGCGCGGCCACCTTCGGCCACCTGCCCTTCGTGTTCATCCCGGGCGGGCCGATGCCCACGGGTATCTCGAACCGCGAGAAGAACCGGGTCCGCCAGGCGCATGCGGCGGGCGAGGTCAGCAGGGAACAGCTGCTGGAGGCCGAGATGGCCTCGTACCACGCCCCCGGCACCTGCACCTTCTACGGCACCGCGAACAGCAACCAGATGATGATGGAAAGCATGGGCCTGCACATCCCCGGCGCGAGCTTCGAGAATCCCGGCACGCCGCTGCGCGAGGCGCTCACCCGCGAAGGCGTGCGTCGCGCGCTCGCGATCACCGCGCTCGGCGACTCGTACACCCCGATTGCGCACGTGCTGGACGAGAAGGCCTTCGTGAACGGCATCGTCACGCTGCATGCGACCGGTGGTTCGACCAACCTCACGATCCACCTGATCGCGATGGCGCGCGCCGCCGGCGTCCTGCTCGACTGGGAGGACTTCTCCGACCTCTCCGACGTGACGCCGTTGCTGGCGCGCGTCTATCCGAACGGCGACGCCGACGTGAACGGTTTTCGCGACGCGGGCGGCACCACCTTCGTGATCGGCGAACTGCTCGACGCCGGCCTGCTGCACCGGGACATCAACACGGTCAACGGCACCGGGCTCGAGGCCTATGCCCGCCCGGTCACGCTCGACTCGCTCGGCCGCCTGCAGTGGGGCGAGCCGACGCAGCGCCGCAGTGGCGACGAGACGATCCTGCGACCGGCGAAGGACCCCTTCCAGATGCACAGCGGCCTGCAGCGCCTGTGCGGCAACCTCGGCACGGGCGTGATCAAGATCTCGTCGGTCAAGCCCGAGCTGCATCTCGTCGAGGCGCCGGCGCGGGTCTTCGCCAACCAGGACGAGGTGATCGCGGCCTTCATGGCGGGCGACCTCGACCGCGACTGCATCTGCGTGGTCCGCTTCCAGGGTCCGAAGGCGAACGGGATGCCCGAGCTGCACAGCCTCACGCCGAGCCTGGGCGTGCTCATCGACCGGGGTTTCCGCGTCGCGCTGGTGACCGACGGGCGCATGTCCGGCGCCTCGGGCAAGGTGCCGGCGGCGATCCACCTGAGCCCGGAAGCGGTCGATGGCGGACCGATCGCGCGGGTGCGCGACGGCGACCTGCTGCGGCTCGATGCCGCCGCCGGCACGCTCGAGGCGCTGGTCGACCGGGCGGAATGGGAGGCACGCGAACCGGCGGCCGCCGAACTCGCCACCCACGGTTGCGGCCGCGAGCTCTTCGCCAACTTTCGCCAGCGGGTCGGCTCGGCCGAGGCCGGCGCTTCGGTCCTGTTCTGATCGTTCAGCGCGGCGCGAAGAGCTCGAGGTTCTCGCCGATGGCGGGCTGGGCATGGGGCTCGCCGGCCCCGCCCGCGACGGGCCGGGACAGCTTCGCCATGCGCACCCCGATGAGCCTGATGCGGCGTACCTGCGGCGCCCGCGCGAGGCATTCGAAGGCGATGCGGCGGATCGTCGCGGCATCGGCGCAGGTGAACGGCAGGGTCGTCTCCCGCGTGACCTGGCGAAAATCGTCGTAGCGCAGCTTGATGCCCACGGTGCGGCCGACGTAGCTGTCGGCGAGGCGCATCAGGCGTCCCTCGAGGCCGACGAGGCGCCGGTT
>DAIMFM010000241.1:0-868 GCA_036724585.1 Burkholderiaceae bacterium
CGAGATCGCCCGCGACGACGCCCTGCGAAAGCTGCGGGCACAGGGCCGGGAACCCTCGCTCGAAGCCGGCGAGGTCCGTGCCGCCGGCGACCCGACGACCCTGCTTCGCTTCGTCGCCCGCGACCTCCAGGACCATCGGCCGGAGCAGCGGGCCAATGTCGTCACGGCCCACGCCTTCCTGGACATGGTGCCGCTTGCACAGGCCCTGGGCCTGTTCGCCGCCTGGCTCGAGCCGGGTGGACTGCTCTACGCCAGCCTCAACTACGACGGCGGCACCACCCTGCTGCCGACCAGCGACGACGCGGCGTTCGAGGCGACGCTGCTGGCCCATTACGACGACACGATGGAGCGACGCCGGGTCGACGGCCAGGCCATCGGTGGGGCTTTCTGCGGTCGGCGCCTGCACCGCCTGCTGCCGGAGCACGGCTTCGCGATCCTCGCGTGCGGCAGTTCCGACTGGAGCATCACGCCCTTCCTGGGCGAGTACCGCGGCGGGGACGCAACCTGCCTGCGGGCGCTGCTCGAGATGATCGGCGTGGTCCCCGACGAGATCCTTCCGGCCGACATCGACGAGACCCCGCTGAAGGGCGAGCTGCCCCGCGACCTTGCGTTGCGGCTTGCTGAGGGCAAGGCGGCGAAAGTCGCCGCAGACCGGCCCGAGGCTTTCGTTCTCGGCTCAGACACGGTGGTTGGGTGCGGCCGCCGCATTCTGCCGAAGGCCGAGGACGAAACGGCCGCTCGCGAATGTCTGGCGCTGCTGTCCGGCGGCGCGCACCGGGTTTTTTCCGGCGTTGCGCTTGCGGCCCCCGGCGGAAAAATCCTTGCACGGATCGCTGAGACGCGCGTCAAGGTGCGCCGCCTGGATGGC
>DAIMFM010000241.1:878-4582 GCA_036724585.1 Burkholderiaceae bacterium
GCGCAGCGGCCTGTGCGAGCCCGGCCGGCTCGAGCGCTGGCGCGCCGGCCGCCTGCAGTGCCTGCACGACCGGCGCCTCGGCCTGGTCGCCCACCAGCTCGACCTGCTCGCGTGCCGGGCGCCCTGAGACTCACACGGCGTCGCGCAGCCTGTGCATCCGATACAGGCTCTCGGCGAACGATAGGGCGAGGGCGGCGCTCATGATGGCCGCCAGCGCGCGCGGGCCGTCGAGCAGGGCGGGGTAGGCGGCGAAGCACAGCAGCAACGAGAGCACCGTCAGGACGAATATCCACATGGCGCGCTTGCTGCGCGGCTCCTTGCGCAGCGGCGGCCGGGCGATGCGCACGTAGAGCACGAACAGGTAGCGCAGCAGGCCGGGCAACAGGATCCATGCGCCGAAACCGTCCGGCAGGCGATACAGCAGCAGGCAGAGCAGCAGCAGGAAGAAGGCGTCGCACTCCTGGTCGAGGAATGCGCCGAACTCGCCGCTCGTGCCGGTGCGTCGCGCGACCCAGCCGTCGACGCCGTCCAGTGCGAGCAGGACCGTGCCCAGGATGGCGACCATGAGGGGCGGCACGAAAGCCAGCGCGAACATGCCGCCCAGGCGCGCGATCGTGACCACGTTGGCGGGACCGAAGCGGCCACCCGGCGTCCAGCGGCCCCGGCAATCGACGAGCAGCAGGGCGAAGGACAGCTCCGCGACCACGCAGGCCAGCCACGGCGGCATCCCCGCCATGACGGCCGTCGCGACCGCGATCATCGCGACCGAATGGCCCGTGTTCCACCGCGAGATGTCCTGCTGCAAGGATCGGCTGGCAGTCGTCATGGCGCCTGTCCGGGCATCGGGCCCCGTCGGTATCATCGCACCATGAAGACGCCCCGGGTCGGTCTCGTCCAGCCGTTTCCCGATGCGTTCCCGTCGGGCGGCGACCTGTACAACCGGCGGATCCTGCGGCAGGCGGAACGCCGGCGCTTCCCGCTTCATGCGCTGCGCCACGACGACCCTGGGCTTGCCGCGCCGGACTGGGACCTGCTCGTATGGGACAGCCTGCTGCTCGAGCACATCGCCCGGTGCGGCGACGAGCGGCTGGCGCTGCTCCTGCACTACCTGCCGTCGCTGGATCCGGGCCTCGACGAGGAGCGCCGTGCCGCCCTGCGTGCCATGGAGCGGCGCGCCATCGCGCGGGCCGACGCCGTGATCGCGGCCGGCCAGCCCGTCGCCGAGGCGGCGATCGCCCGCGTGCCCGGCATGCCGGTGCACATCTGCGAGCCGGGTGTCGCGGACGTGTTCCCGCGCGCGTCGACCCTGCGTTCCCCGGCGGCGGCGCGACTGGCATGTGGTCGGAGACGGCGACCGTAGCCCCGCGACGGCGCGGGCACTGCGCGAGCAGGCCCGGCGGGCCGGACTGGAGGACCGCATCACCTGGCATGGCGCCCTTGGCCCGGAGGCCGTGGCCGCGCTCATGGCCGATTGCGACCTGTTCGTCTTCCCCAGCACCTTCGAAGCCTATGGCACGGTGCTGGCCGAAGCCGTCGCCGCCGGCTTGCCGGTGCTGGCCAACCGGGTCGGCGCCGCCGACCGGCTGGTCGCGCATGGCGCCACGGGCTGCCTCGTCCGCGTCGGTGACTGGGACGGCTTCGGCCGTGACCTGCGCCGGCTGCTGGTCGACGCCGGCCTGCGCGACGCCTTCCGGGAAGGATTGCGGGCGCGGCCGGTGCGGGGCTGGGATGCCGCCTTCGCGGACTTCCGGAGCGCCTGCGAGGCGATCTGCGCAAACGGAACATCGCCGCGCTGACACGTGCTTGTGCGGCTTTCGGCGCGGGCATATGCTCCTCGCACAAGGCGGGACAGGAGGTCGGAAGATGTCTGCGAATCCCGTTCTCGAGGCCACGTCGGTGCTCGGTCGCGCGCGCGGATTCCTCTCCGGCGCCAGCGAGATCGACGATGCACCGGTCGACGTCCAGGGTCGTCTCCCCACCTGGCTTGCCGGCTCGCTGCTGCTCAACGGCCCGGCGCTCTGGGAGCTTTCCGGCGGCCGCTTCGCCCACTGGTTCGATGGCTACAGCATGTGGCATGCGCTGCATATCGACGCTCGCGGCGTGCGCTATCGAAGCCGCTTTGCGCAGAGCGATTCGTTCCGGCGCAGCCGGCAGGCGGGCGCGCCGGTCTATGGCGAATTCGGCAGCCCGAACCCGGCGAGCCTCCTCAGGCGGCTGGTGGCGCCCGCGATGACCGACAATCCGGCGGTGGTGATGTCACGCCACGGCGAGCGCTGGCTTTCGGTCACCGAGTCGCCCCTGCTCACCTACTTCGATCCCGTCACGCTCGAGACGATCGAGCGCGTCGATCTCGGCCGCACGGGCGAGACCATGCACCTGATGAGCGCGCACGGCTTCGCCCTGCCCGATGGCAGCTACCTGAACGTCGGCACCGAACTGGGGCCGAAGTGCACGATGAAGCTGTTCCGGCTGGCGCCAGGTGCGACCCGACCCACGATCATCGCGCGGATCAAGGTGCCGAAGGCCGGCTACATGCACGGCTGCGCGCTCGCGCCCGGGCACGCGCTGGTGTGGGAGACGGCCTTGCGCGCCTACGCCCTTGCGTTCCGCTTCGGCAGCCGGGCCTACGTGGACAACTTCGACTGGGATCCCGCCCACGGCTCGGCGATCCACGCGGTGGCGCTCGACACCGGGGAGGTGCGCAGCTGGCGCATCCCGCCCATGATGGCCTTCCATGCCACCCAGGGCTGGGCCGACGGCCGCGACCTCGTGCTCGAGATCGCCATTTACGAGGGCCGCGGCATCATGGACGACCTTTTCCTCGATCGTCGCCGGGCCGACCTGCCGCTGCGTAGCGTGGCCCGCCATGCGCGCTATCGCCTGCGCGACGGGCATGGCGAGGCCGAGCCGGTGGACATCGCCGGCAGCCAGATCGAGCTCCAGCAGGTGCATCCCGACCGCATCGGCCGGGGGCGCGCAAGCGTCTGCTGGGGCACCGCCAACGGCGAGCGCGGCGAGTTCGTCGACCGGATCGATCGCATCGATCTCGACAGCGGCGAGGTCACCACCTGGCGGCGGGACGGCGCCATCCACCTGGAGCCCTTGTTCGTACCGCGGCCGGGCGGCAGCGCCGACGACGACGGCGTGCTGCTCGTGTCCACGCTCGCCGCCGGCGACGAGACCACGGTGGTCGGCGTCGTCGACGCCCGCACGATGGAAACCGTCGCCGAGCTGCGCACGCCGCAGATCGTTCCCTTCGGCTTCCATTCCGCCTTCCGGCCGGCGACGACGTAGCACTGCGCCCGCCTTGCGGCGACCCGCTCCCGGCCCTCGTCGCGAGCGCGCGAGCGCCGTCCGCTGGCGCACGCGCCCGGCGGGCTAATATCCCCGGACGCGGATGCATGCGGCGGCCGTCCCGGGCCGCGCCATCTCCCTGCCGACGCCCGAAGGACCCGCCGCCATGGCCACCGCCATCCTGCAGCGCTTCGCCAATGTTCGCCGCGACGAGATCGCGCCGGTGCTGGTGGCGGGGCTCTTCTTCTTCTGCGTGCTCACCGCCCTGATGGTCCTGCGCCCGGCGCGCGAGGCCCTGGGCATGCAGCGTGGCATCGAGGCGCTCCGCTGGCGCTTCATCGGCTCGGTGCTGGTGACCCTGCTGGTGAACCCCGTCTTCGGCCTGCTCGTGAGCCGGTTCCGGCGACTGG
>DAIMFM010000242.1:0-4501 GCA_036724585.1 Burkholderiaceae bacterium
CACGTATCATCGGGCCTACTCTCTCTTGCACTACCTCACGGGGACCAGCCTTACATGTCGGCAGACCTGCGCGCGCAGTTCATACGCTTCTGTCTCGGCGCGGGCATCCTTGCCTTCGGCGAATTCACGACCAAGGCCGGCCGGGTTTCCCCCTACTTCTTCAATGCGGGCCGATTCAGCGACGGCCTGCTGCTGGGCAAGCTGGGCGGCTTCTACGCGGAAACCCTGCTCGCGGCCGAGCGCACGAGCCAGTTCCGCTTCGACATGCTGTTCGGCCCGGCCTACAAGGGCATCACGCTGGCCAGCGCGACGGCCGTGGCCCTGGCCGGCTACGGCCGGCGCGTGCCCTTCGCCTTCAACCGCAAGGAAGCCAAGGACCACGGGGAAGGCGGCGACATCGTCGGCGCGCCGCTCGCCGGGCGCGTGGTGATCGTCGACGACGTGGTCAGCGCTGGAACCTCGGTCACCGAGTCGGTCGAGACCATCCGGCGCCACGGCGCCGAGCCCGCCGCCGTCCTGATCGCCCTGGATCGCCAGGAGCGCAGCGGCACCGCCACCGAGATCGGGCCCGATTCCGCGACCGAGTCCATCCGCGAGCGCTTCGGGATCCCGGTCTTCGCCATCGCCAGCCTCGACGACCTGCTCGCCTTCCTCGAATCGGCCGATTCCACCGATGCCGGCCTCGCCACCCATCGTGACCGCGTCGCCGCCTATCGCGCCCGCTATGGCGCTGTGGCCGGCGGGTCACTAGCATCCTGACACCAACCGAAAGCAGTCGCCCTACCCCACGATGCCGAGATCAGCCCCGAAACCGCCCTCGCATGTCGAGGCACGGTCGCGCGCCGCGGCAGGCCGGATACTGGCCGCGACGGCCCTGTTGGCGGGCCTGCTGGCGGCGCCGGCATGGGCGGCCGGGCCGGCGGAAACCCCGGCCGAGCACGTCTCGAACCGCATCCTCGCCAGCCGCTGCGGGGCAGCGGCCATGGCCGCCAACGACGGCGACGTCGACCCCATCTGCCATCGCACCCTCGCCCCCGGCGATTCCGGCCGCGCCATGCAGCGCGCCGAGCGCGACCGGGGCCTGCTCGCCGCCTACCGCGACGTGGATACCTTGCTGGCAATGCGCGACCGCCAGGTCGCCGATATCGCGGCGCAGATCGAACTCGCCCGCCGGCGCATG
This sequence comes from Burkholderiaceae bacterium, assembly GCA_036724585.1. Lineage (GTDB taxonomy): Bacteria > Pseudomonadota > Gammaproteobacteria > Burkholderiales > Burkholderiaceae_E > JAMLIN01. Next base: position 1,181 of record DAIMFM010000242.1, read on the forward strand.
GTCGCCCTGCACCGCGAGCTCGAGGTCCTGCGGATGCGCGCCGAGATCATCGGCGGCCCGCGCGCCGCCGACTGGATGGAGCAGGCCCGCGGCCGCGCCCTGGCCATCCTGGCCGAGGAAGAACTCATCCGCGCCCGCCGTGCCGAGCAGGAAATGGTCCACGAGCGCTTCGAACGCGACGCCCGCCGGCTGCGGCTGCTGCTCTCCGCCCTGCGCGCCTCCCCCACCGCCCAGCTCGGCTCGCCCACCGTCGATGCACCCGCCGACGATCCGGGCGCGGCGGCGGCAGCGGCCGCGCTCCAGCCCCTCCCGGACGAGCACGCCGGGGCCCGCGGCCCGCTCGCGCGTCGCTGAAACCGCAGGGAGCGCCGGGCCTAGCCTCCTCGATCGGCCCGGACGACGAACCTCCGGCCCCGGCTCGCCGACTCGCGGTCCGCGGCGTGCCATGCCTGCTCGAAGGCCGACTCGGCGGCAAGTGCCCGCGAGACCAGCTCGGCCAGCCGGTCGGCGCCCGGGCCCCGGGCCGCGCCGCCCGTCTCGTACCAGTCGAGCGCACGCCGCGATGCCTGGACGAAGTCCATCGCGGCCTCGTCGCGCGGCGCATAGGCGGCGTCGATGCGCCCCATCAGTTCCTCGACTTCGGCCAGGCCGGCCGCCCGCCATGAGCGGGCGTACAGATGGTCGCGGACCAGCGTCGTGAACTCGTTCCGCATCCGCTCGCGGTAGTCGGCGCGCCTGGCGACCAGCGCCGCGAGCTCGTCGAGGCGGCGACGCATGTGCTCGCGATGCACCGCCTGCTCGAGCTCGTGGTACCGGATCGAACCGGCCAGGCCGGCCACCAGCACGCGCTCGTCCAGGAGCTCGAGCCGACGCTCGTGCCCGAGCGCCTCGTGCGCCAGCTCGGCGCGGAAGGACGCGAGCTGCGCATCCTGGATGCGGGATTCGACGAGGTCGGCCACGGCGACCAGCGCCAGCGTGCTGCCCACCACGATCGCCGCCAGGCCCCTGTAGCGGGCCCAGCGCCGCCAGGTCACCAGGACCGCGGCAAGCCCGAGCGCCACCGCGAAGACCGCGAGGAACTCGACCTGGCGGGCCACCGGCGCGCCTTGCGAGTAACCCGCCCAGTGGGCCAGCAACGGGATGGTGAGCGCGAACGCCACGAGGGCAAGCCCCGCGAGGACCCGCTCGTGCTCCCGATCGAGGAAGAACCTGGGTGGCTTCGACCGCATCGGCCCGCTCCCTGGCGGCGGGCGCCAAAACGCCCGCGCATGCTGCCGCCGCCGGCGGGCGCCGGCGGGAAGGGATATGCAGCAGGAAGCGGGCCCGGGCGGCCGGGCGGAACTCAGGCGCCGTCGATGCAGGTGCCGTCGGCCAGGAGGGCGGCGATCGCCTCCTCGTCGTGGCCTGATTCGCGCAGCAGTTCGACCGTGTGCTCGCCCAGGCGCGGGGCGAGGCGCTCCGGCTCGGCCGGGGTGCGCGAATACCGGTCGGGTACCGCCATCACCCGCACCGGGCCTTCGCTCGGGTGCTCGCGCACCGAGAAGAAGCCGGTGGCGACATGGTGCGGATCGTCGAAGATCGTGTCCGGGTCGTTGAGCGGCGACCAGGGAATGTCGGCCTCGTCGAGCAGGCGGATCCATTCGGCGCTGGTTCGGCTCGCGAGCGTGCGGGCCACGAAGTCGTAGACATGGGCGATGGCCGCGGCGCGGGCCCCGACGCTGCGAAAGCGCGCGTCGCTGTCCCAGAGGTCGCCGGCGCCCACCCGGCGCATGAAGGTCTCCCAGTGCCGGTCGTTGTAGAGCAGCACGCAGAGATAGCCGTCGGAGGTGCGATAGGGCCGCCGGCCGGGATCGAGATGGCGCTGGTAGCCGGTGGGGCCGACGGGCGGTTCGAAGGTCCGGCCCTGCATGTGGTCGCTCATGACGAACTCGGTCATGGCTTCGTACATCGGCACCTCGATCGCCTGGCCCTCGCCCGAACTTCGCTGCTCCACCACGGCCGCGAGTATCGCGATGGCGGCGCGCAGGCCCACCGCCCGGTCCACCATCGCGCTCGGCACGTAGCGCGGCTCGCCGCCACTCGCGAGCGCCTGCAGCGCCGGCAGCCCGGCGGCGCCCTGGATGAGGTCGTCGTAGGCCGGCCGCGACGCATAGGGGCCATGCTGGCCATAGCCGACCAGCGAGGCGTAGACGAGGCGCGGATTGCCCGCCCGCAGGGCCTCGGCGTCGAGTCCGAGCCGGGCCATCGCCCGCGGCCGCACCGAGCACACGAAGACATCGGCGTCGCGGCACAGGGCCGCGATGACCGCCCTGCCCGAGGCGCGTTTTGCATCGACCGCGATGCTGCGCTTGGAGCGGTTCGAGTGCAGGAAGATCGCGCCCATGCCGCGATGGCGCTCGGGACCGATCCCGCGCGCCAGGTCGCCGCCGGGGGGCTCGACCTTGACGATGTCGGCCCCGAGGTCGCCGAGGATCTGAGTGCAGTACGGGCCCATCAGAACGCTCGTCATGTCGACGATGCGCACACCCGTCAATGGTCCCGCCATGCCTCGCTCCTGCTACTGCTGTCGCTGCGCGCGCCGGGCGCACCGGGCGCGCCCGGCTTGCCTGCCTACTTCGCGGCCAGCGCGTCCTGGAAGGCCTTCAAGACCTCGGAGCCCTTCTTGCCGCGCTTGTCGAGGTCGGCCGCCCATTCCTTGCCGACTTCGCTCATGAGGTCGACGATCTTTTCATGGTCGGCCGCGGGCAGGGTCACGAACTTGACGCCGGCCGCCTCGATCTTGGCGCGGTCGGTGCGAGTCGTCTCCTCGGCGTTCTTGCAGCCCGCCTCGACGATCTCCTCACCGACATCGTCCATGGTCTTGCGCAGGTCGGCGGGCAGGGACTCCCACTTCTTGCGCGCCATGACGAACGTGACGACGAAGCTGCCGAAGTTCTCGCCCGACGTGGCCGCACCGGTGTGCGGCGCCAGGTCGTAGGGCATGATCGACGAGACCGGGAAGAGGAAGCCGTCGATCGTGCCGCGCGAGGCCGCCTCGCGAACTTCCGGCGTGGGGATCTCCTTCGCGCCGCCCGTGGTGCGGATCTTCTTGCCCGAGAAGGAGGCGAGCCCGGTCAGCTCATGATTCCTGGTCACGAAGACCTGGTACGGATCGAGCACCAAGGCGAACAGCACCTTCAGGCCGGCCGGCTTTAGTTCGATCTCGTCGAGCAGGCCGCCTTCCTTGACCAGCTTCCAGTAGGCACGGGTGCCCTGGCAGGAGGAATCGATTTTTTTTTTTTTTTCGGCGACCACCGAGAGCGGCAGCTTGTCCGACACGAA
>DAIMFM010000243.1:0-4499 GCA_036724585.1 Burkholderiaceae bacterium
GCCTGCCCCGGCAGCGCCGGACAACTGGGCGTCGAGCGCCACGATGAGCTCGCGCGAGGGCCGGGCGAAGTACACGCCCTTGCCCTGCGCGCCGGTCATGCCGCGCAGGAAGGCGTAGAAGACGCCACCGACGTGTCGCTCGTAGTCGTAGTCGGCGAGCCGCGTACCGAGGAGGCGGTGCAGGGCCAGCGTGTAGAGGCAGAACTGCAGGGCGTAGCCATGGCTCGCGATCGAGCGCGCCATCGCCTCGCCGTGATAGGCGGCGTCGTCCGCGCCGAGGCGGTTGCTCTTCCAGTCGAGCAGCCAGAAGCGGCCATCCGCCTCGAAGACGAGGTCGATGAACCCGCCGAGGTAGCCATGCCAGTCCGCGCTCGACAGCAACTGCCCATCGACGGTGAATTCCTCGCGGACCCTGTCGACGATGCGTCGGGTGCGCTCGGCGGCATTCGCGCGCGCCGCGGGCAACGTGAACTTCAGCTCGCGCATCATGCTCGCCGGGCGCAGCGAGCGCAGCCCCGGCAAGGCGCCGGCGCCATCGCGCAGGGGCGTATCCAGGATGTCGTCGAGCCAGCTCGCGACCGCGCGCGGATCGGCGGCAATGCCATGGCGCCCCAGCACCTCGGCAACGCGTTGCGGCGATACCGGCAGGGTGAAGTCCACCGTCTCGAGCACCGCGTGCAGCGCGGTACCGGCGCGCGCGCCGGCCGGGAACGCGTGGCGAATCGGCAGCTCGCCGCCGGCGCGCGACTCGGCGGGATCGCCACTCGCGTCGAGCGTCGCCGGGATCCATTCGTCATGGTCGGGACGAGGCGCCTCGCCAGCCGCCGTCGCGGCCGGCCAGCCAGCGGCATCGGGCCGGATCGCCCGCATCAGGCCGGTATAGCTTCGTTCCTCCCAGGGCGCCGGCACCGGCGCGACGAACTCGCGCGCCCGCAGTTCCGCTTGCCGGCCCCGCGTCGGCGAAGCGTCCGTGGCCGCCTGCAGCGCCTCGCAGTCGAGCGCGACGATCGCCTGGGGGTGCTCCCGCGCCATCGCCTCCACCCGCTCGCGCTGGTCCTCGCCGAGCAGCCTGCCGACGGGCCCCTTCGCCTGGTCCGCCGACCAGAACAGGTAGAGCCGCTGTTCGGCCCGGGTCACCGCGACATAGATGAGCCGCATCGCCTCGGAGAGCGCCTCGAGTCCGGCGCGCAGGCGCATCGTCGCCAGGCCCTCGTCCTCGCCGTCGTGCTGGGGTCCGCAGACGAGCACCGTGCGCCAGCGCCCGGTGCCCGCGGGCTCGTGCACCTCGAGTTCCTGCTCCCGATTGCCGCGGTGGAACTGCCGCCAGCCGAAGGGCACGAAGACGACCGGGAACTCGAGGCCCTTGGACTTGTGCATGGTCAGGATCTGCACCAGGTCGGCGTCGCTCTCCAGGCGCAGCTCCGCGGCCTCGTCGCCGCCCTCCGCGGCGCGCGCGATGCGCTCGATGAGCACGGCGCGCGCCTGCATGGCTTCCTCGCGCGCCTCGGGCATGGCGCCGAGCAGGTCGAGCAGGTGCATGAGGTTCGTCAGGCGCCGCTCGGCGTCACGATCGGCCGCGAGCCGTGCCGCCGCGTCGAAATCGTGGAAGAGCAGGCGACGCAGGGCGGCGACCGGCCCGAGATGGCGCCATGCCCCCGCCGCCCGCGCAAAGTGCTCGACCAGGCGACTCCAGGCGAACGGTTCGTGCATCGCCTCCTCGAGCGACCGCGCATCGAAGCCGATCGCCGCCGTCAGCAGCGCACTGCGCATGGCGGAGATGCTGGCGGGGTCGGCGATCGCATCGATGATGCGCAGCAGTTCGGCGGCATCGCGCGTCGCGAAGACGCTCTCCCGGGTGATCTCCACCGCGCCGATGCCGCGTGCGCGCAGGGCCTGCTTCACGCGCTCGCCCTCGACGGCGCTGCGCACCAGCACCGCGATGTCGCGCGCCCGGGGCGCCGCGGCGCTTCCGTCCGGCGCGACGATCTGTCCGCGCGCACCGGCGAGCAGCCCGGTGATCTCGCTCGCCGTCGCCGCGAGTGCGGCCTGCTCGATCGCCGGCACGCCGGACACGCCGGCGATCTCCACCAGGTCGAGCGCGCGGCGGTCGTCGCCGGGAGGCGAGCGCCACTGGCTGCGGGGCCGGCTCCCGGCCTGCGCCTCCTCGAAGGCGATCTCGTCGAGGCCGAACACGTCCGGGCGGGCGAAGAGTTCGTTGAGCCCGACGACCAGCTCGTTGCTGGCGCGCTGGTTCTGGTCCAGGCGCAGCCGCCTCGCGCCTTCCCGGGCCGAGAGATAGGCGAAGATGTCGGCGTTGCGAAACGAGTAGATCGACTGCTTGGGGTCGCCCACCAGCACCAGGCTGAGCGCCGGATCAGTCTCCCCGCGAAACGTGGGCGCATGGAGCCGGCGCAGGATCTCCCACTGGCAGGGGTCCGTGTCCTGGCATTCGTCGACGAACACGATCGGATAGCGTCGCCGCAGGCGTCGGGCGAGCGCCTCGCCCTGCTCCGGGTCGCGCAGGGCATCGCGCGTCAGCAGGAGCACGTCGTCGTGGGTCTGCACGCGTTCCGCGCGCTTGCGCAGGGCGATCTCCGCCGCAAGCCGCTCGCGCAACTCGGCGAGCAGGCCGGCGCGCAGGCCGGCGCGCCGGACCACGAGGGCGTCGATCTCGTCGAGCAGGCCGGGCAACGCGAACGGCGGAGGCGCGTCCGTGACGCCGGCGAACGCGGAAGCCGCGAATCGCTGGCGCGGGAGCTTGTTGCTGCCGCTCGGCATGATCGACAGGGAGGCCGGCAGGGCATCGAGCCATTGCGCCAGCTCGTCGAACCAGCGCGGCACGGCCGCCCGCGTGAAGGACCGTCGATTGACGCCCGGTGCCGACAACAGCCATGCGCCGTAGTCGTCACGCTCGGCGGCCAGGGCTTCGCGTGCCGCCAGCGCCAGCCGGCGCAGCTCGCCCGCATACCAGGACCGGTCGACGGGCGCCGGGGCAAGCCCGCGCGAATCGTCGGACAGCAGCCGCCGCAGGCCCTGCGCGAGCCGCGCGGCGGTATTGCCCCCCGCGAGCAGCACACCCGCCATCCAGGCGTCCTCGTCGACGAGGACCTCGCGCCACCAGCGCTGGACACCCGCCTCGACCAGCTCGTCCTCGACGTCGCGCAGTTCCGCCTCGGCGGGCTGCGCGATGCTCAGGCTCTGCTCCGCGAGGATGCGCTGGCACAGGCCGTGGATCGTCGAGATCGGCGCCTCCTCGAACAGCGCCCGGGCGCGCCGCAGGCGATGCAGGTCACGGACGGGCTCGCATCGCGGCAGGTAGGCCGCGATGAAGGGATCGTCGATGTCCGCGCCGGCGAGCGCCGCCTCGAGCGACTCGATCGCCCGCAGGATCCGGTCGCGCAGTTCGGCCGCCGCCTTGCGGGTGAAGGTCACCACGACGATCTCGTCGATGCTCGCGTCACGCTCGAGCAGCGCGCGCAGCACCAGGTTGGCCAGCGTCCAGGTCTTGCCGGTGCCGGCGTCGGCCTCGAGGAGCGCAAACCCCCCGAGAATGTCCGCCTCCAGGACCGGGTGTCCGTCCAGCGTCGCGCTCATGCCGTCTCCAGCGAGCCGCACATCGCCTTGATCGTGGCGGACCTGCCGATCGCGCCGAAGACCGGCAGGTAGGCGGCAAGGCCGGCCGCCAGCACCTGGTCCGCCTCGGGCAGGCCGGAGCGCCAGAGGATCTCGTAGGCGAAGGCGCCGGACGACGCGGCCGACCAGGGCTGTTCCTTCGCCAGCAGCTCGAGAAGTTTCCCGAAGGCCTTCGCCTCGTCGAAGGCCTCGCCATCCCTGCCCTCGGCCATGACCTCGCACATGGCGCGCGGGAACAGGGGCAGCGCCTGCGCCCGGATCCGGCGCGACCACGCGAGCGCATGATCGATCGACTCGTCCGCCCCCAACGGCTCGATCCCCGGCCGCTGGACGCCGATGCGGGTCGCTCGCCATTCGCCGTCATTGCGGTGGAGCAGGATGGTCGTCGCGTCGGCCGCCACTCCTTCGTCGGATGCCGTCCATAGCGCGTGGCGCAGCCAGGCGTCGATGAGTGCGCGATAGTTGGCCCCGAACGCGCTCACGAGCAGCTGCAGGCGGGCGCCGTGGAGGCCCTCGAGGCGACCGGCCAGCCCGCCGCCCTCCCGGTCCCGCCGGGCAAGACGCGAATCGCCCGCCCCGTCGGGAAGGCCGAGCGCGCCGAGCAGCGCGGCGCGCGCCGCGAGCGCACCGGCGACACCGGCGCGCAATCCTTCGGCCATGATCACCTCGCCGGCCCCGGCCGGCGCCCAGGGGGCGTCCTGGACCAGGCCCGGCAGCGAGTCGAGGTCGAGCTCGCCGCGCCATGCCGGCGCCAGCGCCCGCTCGAGCAGCGCGGCATCGATCGCGGCCGGATCGAATGGCGCGACGGCATCGTGCAAGGTGACCGGCGCGGGTCGCTGGATGCGCAGCGCATGCCGGCAGTACGA
>DAIMFM010000244.1:0-4444 GCA_036724585.1 Burkholderiaceae bacterium
GGCGGCGCCCAGGAGATCGGCCAGGGGATCGACGACGGTGATGGGGGGAACGGCGTCGAAGAATTCCGGTGTCTGCATGGTGTCCTCCTGTTGCGCTCGGGGGATCATACTCTTATGATGCATGCGTCGCGCATCTTTACTTCGCACTTTTTCCACCAGCGGCAGCCCAGCGAGGCGTCCCGATGTCATCCGAATCCCTCCCCATCCTCCCTGCCCGGGGCGCACCGGCACCGTCGCGCGCGGCGCCGCCGCAGCCGCAGGGCTGGCCGGTGCTACGCCTCGGTTTCCGGCCCTTCTACCTCTGCGCGGCCAGCTTCGCGCTGCTGGCGGTCCCCCTGTGGATCGCGATGTTCCTGGGCTGGTTCACCCCGGACATGACGATCGCGCCGATGCTCTGGCATGCCCACGAGATGCTGTTCGGCTTCGCGGCGGCGGTCGTCGTCGGCTTCCTGCTGCCCGCGGGTCGCGCCTGGACCGGGCTCGACACTCCCCGCGGCGCAGCGCTCGGCGCCCTTGCGGGTCTCTGGATCGCGGCCCGGGTCGCCGCCTTCGCCGCGCCATATCCGGTGTATGCAGTCCTCGACGTGGCGCTGCTCCCGATCATCGCGGCCGTCTTCATCGAACTCCTCCTGCGCGCCGGCAACCGTCGCAACCTGCCGCTGGCGAGCATCCTCGTCCTGCTGTCGCTAGCCAACATCGCCTTCCACCTGGCGGCCACCAGCCTTGTCGAGTTCTCGCCGCTCGCCCCGCTGCATGCCGGCCTGGGCCTGGTCGTGCTGATCGAGTGCGTGATCGCGGGGCGCGTCGTCCCGCTGTTCACGGCCAATGCCACACCCGGCCTGAAGCTGAAGATTCGCCGGCCCCTGGAGCGCGCGACGATCGCGGCCACCGAGCTTGCGGTCGCCCTCTGGGTCTTCCTGCCGTCCGTGGCCGTCACGGCGATCGCCCTGGCGGCGGCGGCCGTGCTCAACCTCGCCCGGCAGCTGCAATGGGGCCCATGGCCTGCATTGCGGCGACCGATCCTGTGGATCCTGCACGCGTCCTATGCCTGGATTCCCCTCGGCTTCGCGCTCCTCGCCCTTGCGCAGGCCGGCTGGATCGCCCCGTCGGCGGGCGTGCATGCGCTCGCGATCGGCGCCACCGCGGGACTGATCATCGGCATGATGACCCGGACCGCGCGCGGCCACACCGGGCGCCCGCTGCAGGCGTCGCGTCTGGAAGTCGCCGCCTACGTCCTGGTGATGGCCGCGGCGGCCATCCGGGTGTTCGTGCCGCTGGCGGCGCCGCAGTGGTTCATCCACGCGCTCGCCTGCGCGGCGATTGCCTGGTCCGCCGCGTTCGCGCTCTACCTGTTCAGGTTCGGTCCCTGGCTGGTCCGTCCCCGGCTCGACGGCAAGGACGGCTGAACGGCACGACGGCGGGACCGTAGACGGACCGGTCGCACCCCGGGGTTTCGTGCGCCATCCGGCCGGGCAGCGCGTACCGGCGCGGCAGGCACGGCGATAATGGCGTTCACCGGGCCATCCGGTCCGGCATCCGCCCGCCCAGGGGAGACACACGCATGCTTCGCTTCGATGCCCCGCCGGTCCATGCGAACGCCATCCGCCTCGAGGCGGTCGTCACCTCGTTCCGTGCGGCCTGCCGGGCCCGCACGCCCTGCCATCGGTTCCGGCGGCAGCCATGAGTCGGGCGCGCACGCAGGGGAGGATCCGCGTCGGGATCGGCGGCTGGACCTATGCGCCCTGGCGCGGAAGCTTCTACCCGAAGGGGCTCGCACAGCGGCGCGAGCTCGAGTACGCCGCGCAACGCCTGCGCTCGATCGAGATCAACGGCACCTACTACGGCTCCCAGAAGCCCGCGAGTTTCGCGCGCTGGCGCGACGAGACGCCGGACGACTTCGTCTTCGCGGTGAAGGCCCCGCGCTATGCCACCAACCGGCGGGTGCTCGCCCAGGCCGGCCCGACCATCGAGCGCTTCTTCGCGAGCGGGGTGATGGAACTCGGCGACAAGCTCGGGCCGGTCAACTGGCAGTTCCTCCCGACCAAGGCCTTCGACGCCGAGGACTTCGCCGCCTTCCTCGGCCTGCTGCCGGGCGTGGTCGACGGCCGCAAGCTGCGCCATGCCGTCGAAGTGCGCCATGAGAGCTTCCGCACGCCGGAGTTCGTCGAACTCGCCCGTGCGCACGAGGTGGCGATCGTCCTGTCGGCCGATGGCCCCTACCCGCAGATCGCCGATCCGAGCGGGGCCTTCGTCTACGCCCGCATCATGGGCACGCGGGAGGACGTGCTGCTCGGCTACCCGCCGGCCGAGCTCGATCGCTGGGCGCGACGCGCCGCGACCCTGGCGAGCGGCGCGCTGCCCGAGGACCTGGACTACGTGCTTCCGGCAAGGGTCGACCTCGCGCCGCGCGAAGTCTTCCTCTACGTGATCAGCGGCCACAAGGCGCGCAATCCGCAGGCCGCCATGGCCCTGCAGGAACGCCTCGACAAGGGACCGGATGCCCTTTGATCCGCGACGCCGATCGTCCAGGATCGGCGCGCATCGTCGGAATGCATGATTCGCGACCCTCGCGCACCGGACTATCGTCAGCTTGTGAGATGGCATCGGGCGACATCGGTGCCAGCTGGCGATCTCCATCATCAGGCCAGGGAGCCGACATGCACATGCGAACCGTTTCCTTCGTCATCGACCCAGCCATGATCGAGCAGTTCCGCGGTGAGGCGGACGGCGCGCGCGCGAAATTCGCGCAGATCGAGGGCCTCCAGCACCAGTACACGGGCGTGGCCACGGATGGCAACTGTATCTCGGTCACGATCTGGGAAAGCGCGGAAGCCGCGGAGAAGGGCTACGCATCGGCCATGGCGATATTGCAGGGGCTGTCTCGCTACCTGAAGGGCGAGCCCCGGCTTGCCGACTATCCCGTCTGCGAGATCCTCAAGTAGTTCGTCTCGATGCTGCGGGGTCGCACTCGTCAGGCCGACGGCAGCGACTCCACCAGCGCGATCATCCGCCGGCGCATGGCCTCGTCCGGCAGGCGGCCGGTCGCGGCGCCCATGTTGTCCGCCATGTGCCCGGGGCGGCTGGTCGCGGGCGTGATCGCGGTGACACCCGGGTGGCTCGCGACATACTTCAGGAAGAACTGGCCCCACGACCTTGCATCGAACTCGCTCGCCCAGGCCGGCAGCTCGCGCTCGGCCACGCGCCGCCAGAGCCGGGTGCGTCCGAAGGGGGCATATACGAGGACGGCGATGCCCTTGTCCTGCGCCAGCGGCAGTATCGTCCGTTCCGCATGGCGGTCGTCGATCGCGTAGTTGGTGCCGATGAAGTCCAGCGGCTCGGTGCGCATGAGCTGCACGAGGTCGTCGTACTGGCTCTCGAAGGTGGTGGTGACGCCGACATAGCGGATGCGCCCTTCCGCCTTGGCCGCCCGCAGGATCGGCAGCTGGGTGGCGATGTCGCCCATGTTGTGGACCTGGACGAGATCGATCGCCGGCTTGCCGATGCGCTCGAACGAAGTCGCCAGCTGGCGCTGGGCGGCCGCCGGATCGGCCGTCCCGCCCCCGCGCGATGCCACGTTGAGCTTGGTGGCCCAGAACAGGCGCTGCGCGATGCCGAGTTCCCGGGCGATGCGACCCGCCACTTCCTCGGACGCACCGTAGGACGGGGCGGTATCGAAGACCGAGCCGCCGAGTGCCACCAGTCGTTCGAGCACCGCGCGCAGCGCGCTGACGTCCTCGCTGCGCGCAACCCGCGAGAAGCTCGCGGAGCTGCCCAGGCCGATGATGGGCAGGCGTTCACCGGTACCGGGAATCTCGCGGGTGATCAGGCCGGCCGCGGACGCCTCGTCGGCGCCCACTGCCGCACGCGGCGCGAGGGCCACCAGGGCGGCGCTCGCCGCGGCATGCAGGCACTGTCGGCGTGTCGTCATGTCGTCGCTCCTTTCGGGCGCCCGTCGGCGGGGTCGACGGACGCGGGACCGGACGCCCGCAGGCGCTGTGCCCGGCCCAGCCAGAGGCCGAGCGCAATCCATACCACGGCGAGCGGCACCGCGAAAGAGGCGAGCGCCGCCAGGCCCATGCCGAGCCGCCCGAGCAGGCCTTCCGTCTGGGCGCCCACCACGTCGCCGGTCCGGTAGACGAGGGTATCGATGAAGGCCTTCGCCTTGTAGCGCTCGGCCCGGGTCACCACGGTGAACAGGGTCTCGCGCGCCGGTCGCATGATGCCGCGCTGCACCGCACGGAACGTCGCCTCGAACGCGACGAGCGCGGCGATCGAGCCGACGATCGCCAGGCCGAGGAAGCCCAGCGCCGCCGTTGCCGGCAGCAGGGCCAGTGCCAGCGAGGTGCCCAGGCGCTTCATCAGGTGCCCGGCGACCACCGCCTGCAGCGCGAGCGTGGCGACCTGCGTGAGCATGTCGATGCGCCCGAAGGTCGTGGTGCGCATG
>DAIMFM010000245.1:0-4431 GCA_036724585.1 Burkholderiaceae bacterium
GGCTCGACCGGATCCGGGCGCTGCCCGGCTGGGTGGCGCCCTACGAGCTGATGCCAGGCCACCCGCTGCCGGCGACCGAGACCGCCCCCTGAGCGCCGTGGGGAGGAGCCCGCGCGGGGCCGGCGGGCGCCCGCCCGCGCGTGGCCGGGCACGGGGCTAACATTGGGCCTCGGCGCCCGCGGGCGGCGCGCCGCGACTTCCGGAGACACCTGCCTTGACGACGATCGAATCCCGGCTCAATCCACGCGACCCCCAGTTCCAGGACAACGCCCGCACGATGCGCGAAGCGGTCGCCGACCTGCGCGAGCAGGCCGCCCGCGCCGCCCAGGGCGGCGGCGCGACCGCGCGCGAGCGCCACCTCTCGCGCGGCAAGATGCTGCCGCGCGACCGCGTCGAGGGCCTGCTCGACCCGGGGGCGCCCTTCCTCGAGCTGTCGCCCCTGGCGGCCCACGGGATGTACGACGGCGATGCGCCCGGCGCCGGGCTGATCACCGGTATCGGCCGGGTGTCGGGAACCGAATGCGTGGTGGTGTGCAACGACGCCACGGCCAAGGGCGGGACCTACTACCCGATGACGGTCAAGAAGCACCTGCGGGCCCAGGAGATCGCCGCCGAGAACCGGCTGCCCTGTGTCTACCTGGTCGACTCCGGCGGCGCCAACCTGCCCAACCAGGACCAGATCTTCCCGGACCGCGAGCACTTCGGGCGCATCTTCTACAACCAGGCCAACATGTCGGCCGCCGGCATCCCGCAGATCGCGGTCGTGATGGGATCGTGCACCGCCGGCGGCGCCTACGTGCCGGCGATGAGCGACGAGGCGATCATCGTGCGCAACCAGGGCACGATCTTCCTCGGCGGCCCGCCGCTGGTGAAGGCGGCCACCGGCGAGGTGGTCAGCGCCGAGGACCTGGGCGGCGGCGACGTGCACACGCGGCTCTCGGGCGTCGCCGACCACCTTGCGACCAACGATGCGCACGCCCTGGCCATCGCCCGGCGCATCGTCGGCAACCTCAACCGGGTCAAGCGCCCCGACATCGCGCTGCGCGCGCCGGTCGCGCCGCGCTACGACGCGCAGGAGCTCTACGGCATCGTGCCCAACGACTCGCGCAAGCCCTGGGACATCCGCGAGGTCATCGCGCGAATCGTCGACGACTCGGTGCTCGACGAGTTCAAGCCGCGCTACGGCACCACGCTCGTCACCGGCTTCGCGCACATCCAGGGCGTGCCGGTGGGACTGCTCGCCAACAACGGCATCCTGTTCTCGGAGTCGGCCGACAAGGGCGCGCACTTCATCGAGCTCTGCGCCCAGCGACGCATCCCGCTGGTGTTCCTGCAGAACATCACCGGCTTCATGGTGGGGCGCAAGGCCGAGAACGAGGGCATCGCCCGCGCCGGCGCCAAGCTCGTCACCGCGGTGGCGTGCGCCCGGGTACCGAAGTTCACCGTGATCATCGGCGGCAGCTACGGCGCCGGCAACTACGGCATGTGCGGCCGCGCGTATTCGCCGCGCTTCCTGTGGATGTGGCCGAGCGCGCGCATCGGCGTGATGGGCGGCGAGCAGGCCGCCTCGGTGCTCGCGACGGTGCGCCGCGAGGGGCTGGAGAAGCGCGGCGAGACCTGGAGCGCCGAGGCCGAGGCCGAGTTCAAGGCGCCCATCCTCGCGCAGTACGAAGTGCAGAACCATCCCTACTACGCCAGCGCCCGGCTCTGGGACGATGGCGTGATCGACCCGGCCGATACCCGCGAGGTGCTCGGGCTGGGGCTGTCGGCCGCGCTCAACGCGCCGATCGGGGAGACGAAGTTCGGCGTGTTCAGGATCTGAGCCGATTGACCGCCATTCCAGACCGGTCTAGACTAGTTGACATGAAGCCCACCCTGGTCGCGGCCGAGCCCGTCAGCGCCTACGACGCCAAGACCCACCTGCCGAAGTTGCTCGCGCGCGTGGCCGAGGGCGAGCGCTTCGTCATCACCCGCCATGGCAGGCCGGTGGCACAACTGATTCCCTTCGAGGCAGGCAGTGCGGAATCGGTGCGCGCCGCCATCCGCTCGGTGGCCGAAATCCGCCGCAAGCTCGGCCGCTCGGGCGTGACCCTGGCCGGCATCCTCGAGTCCGGCGAGTCCCCTCGCGACCTCGCCCACGCGGGACACCGCTACTGAGGCGCGGGCGCTCGCTACGCCGGCCTCGATTGCGCCCAGCCATGTCGTTCATCGTCGATGCATCCGTGATCCTCGCCTGGCTGTTGCCCGACGAACGCAACGAAGAGGCCGAGGCCGTGGTGAGTCGCCTCGTCGAGGATCGCGCCCATGCCCCTTCGCTGCTGCTCCTCGAGGTGGGCAATGCGCTCCTGCAGGCGCAGCGCCGGGGCCGACTCCCGGACACCCTGCATGACGGCCTGCTCGACGCCTTCACCTCCCTGCCGCTGATGCTCGTGCCGATCACCGCCGACAACATGCTTTCCGCCCGGACGCTGGCGCAGCGCCACGCGCTCAGCCTGTACGACGCCTGCTATCTCGACCTTGCCCTGGCCCGCCGCATGCCGCTGGCGACGTTCGATCGACAGCTGGCGGCGGCCGCCGGCGAGGAAGGCCTCGCGATGATCACTACAATGCCATGAGGGGTGGCCGCGCCTTCCCGCAAGCGGCGCGGCCCGACGAACGAACACCAGCACGGAGACACGGATGAGCTACGAGACGCTCGAGATCGACAACACCGGCGGCGTCGCCCGCATCTGGCTCAACCGGCCCGATGTGCGCAACGCGATGAACGCAACCCTGATCGGTGAGCTCGCCGCCGCGATCGACGCGGCCACGGCCGACGAGTCGGTGCGGGTGATCATGCTGGGCGGCCGCGGCAAGGGCTTCTGCGCCGGCGCCGACCTGAAGTGGATGGGCGGCGCGCGCGACATGAGCGCCGAGGACAACCGCGCCGACACCGGCAACCTCGCGGCGGTGATGCGCCGGCTCTACGATGGTCCCAAGCCGTCGGTCGCGCGCATCCACGGGGCCTGCTTCGCCGGCGGCATGGGCCTTGCCACCGCCTGCGACATCTCGATCGCCGCCGACGATGCGCGCTTCTGCCTGTCGGAGGTCAAGATCGGCCTCATCCCGGCGATGATCAGTCCCTACGTCATCAAGGCGATGGGCGAGCACAATGCGCGCCGCTACATGCTGAGCGCCGAGGTGTTCGATGCGGCCGAGGCCTTCCGGATCGGCTTCGTGAGCGAGCTCGCGCCGGCCGGCGGGCTCGACGAGCGGGTCGACGCGATGCTCGCCAACCTGCTGGCGGCGAGCCCGCAGGCGATCGACGCCACCAAGCAGCTGATCCGGGCCGTCAGCGGCCGGCGCATCGACGATGCCCTCACCCACGACACCGCCGAGCGCATCGCCCGCGCCCGCACCAGCGACGACGCCGCGGAAGGGATCGCCTCCTTCTTCGAGAAACGCAAGCCGCGCTGGGCGCAGTGAGAACACCACCATGTTCGACAAGATCCTGATCGCCAACCGCGGCGAGATCGCCTGCCGCGTCGCCGCCACCGCGCGGCGCATGGGCATCGCGACCGTCGCGGTCTATTCCGACGCCGACGCCGGCGCCGCCCATGTGGCCGCCTGCGACGAGGCCTGGCGCCTCGGCCCGGCGCCGGCGCGCGAGTCCTACCTGGATACCGCGCGGCTGCTCGAGGTCCTGCGCGAATCGGGCGCGCAGGCGGTGCACCCGGGCTACGGCTTCATGTCCGAGAACGAGGAGTTCGCCCGGGCGGTGGCCGAGGCCGGCGCCGTCTTCGTCGGGCCGCCGGTGGCGGCGATCGCGGCGATGGGCAGCAAGTCGGCGGCCAAGCGCCTCATGGAATCGGCCGCGGTGCCGCTGGTGCCGGGCTACCACGGCGATGAACAGGAGGCCGCCTTCCTGCGCGAGCGCGCGGCCGAGATCGGCTATCCGGTGCTGATCAAGGCCAGCGCCGGCGGCGGCGGCAAGGGCATGCGCATCGTCGAGGCCGACGCGGACTTCGAGGCGGCGCTCGAGTCCTGCCGGCGCGAGGCGGCCGCCGCCTTCGGCTCGGACCACGTGCTCGTCGAGCGCTACCTGCGCACGCCGCGCCACATCGAGATCCAGGTCTTCGCCGACGGCCACGGCAACTGCCTGCACCTCTTCGAGCGCGACTGCTCCCTGCAGCGGCGCCACCAGAAGGTGATCGAGGAAGCGCCGGCCCCCGGCATGGATGCCCGGCGCCGCGCCGCGATGGGCGAGGCGGCGGTGGCCGCGGCCCGCGCGGTCGGCTACGTCGGCGCCGGCACGGTGGAATTCATCGTCGACACCAGCGGCGAGTTCTTCTTCATGGAGATGAACACCCGCCTGCAGGTCGAGCATCCGGTCACGGAGATGATCACCGGCTTCGACCTCGTCGAGTGGCAGCTGCGGGTCGCCGACGGCGA
>DAIMFM010000246.1:0-4422 GCA_036724585.1 Burkholderiaceae bacterium
GGCAAGGCCATCGCCTCCCGCCGGCGCGAAGCCGCCGGATGCGTCGCCCGATGCGCCACCCGGCATCGCGCCACCACCGGCGCCCCCGGGCATTGCGCCGAAGCCGCCCCCGCCGTGTCCCGCTGCGCCGCCGAAGCCTCCCGCGGGCGCGAAGTGACCGCCGGCCTGGCCGGTCGGCTCGCCGTGCGGCGTGGACACATCGAAGACGTCGTGGCCCGCCGGCCGGCCCGCCGCGGGCCTCGCGCTCGACTGCGGCACCCGCTGCAGCCGCGGGCGGATGTCGGGCAGGATGCGGTTGGACTTGAGTCGCTCGTTCACGTTCGAGTAGACGAGGTTCAGGTTCGCCGAGACATACGGCTCGAAGGCCTCGAGCAGCGCGCTGCGCACCGAGGGCTCGGGTGCGAGTTCGTCGAGGACCTCCAGCAGCGCCTCGAAGATCGCTTCGGGCGATGCCGGATGCCGCGCTTCCTCGAACCAGTCGCGCTCGACGAGCTCGGCCAGCCGCGCCCGCATGCCCAGCACCTCGTCCGGATCGAGCCTGCTGCGCGTTCGCCGCACCAGTCGATCGACCTCCATCTGCCCGTTGACCACGGAATCCTCGACCAGGCTCAGCTCGCCGGGCGACACGGCAGCGGGCTTCGCGGTCGGGCGGCTGAACAGGCGCCTCTCGAAGATGTCCAGGAAGGCGCTGCGAAAGCGCGATTCGATCTGCTCGCGGTGGGTGCGCACGAGCGACACGGCCTCGAGCAGCGCCTGCTGTTCGTCGGCCCGCACCTTCTCGAAGGCGACCGCGGTCAGCTCGACGCTCATCTTCTCCAGCGCCTCCTGGATGACGACCGCCATCCGGTCGGCGAGCAACTGGCGACAGTCGGCCAGCAGGCGCCGGCGCCGCTGCGCATCGACCGGCGGCTGGCCGTCGGCGTCGGGTTTCGGGTCGGTAATGCCGGGATTGCTCATCGCTCGGGACCACGCTGGAGGGATTCTGGCAACCAAGCGTAGGAGGGCCGTCCACCCGGGTCAATCGATCGGGCCGGACGGGCAGACGTGCCGCCCGGCCCGTCCGACGAACGGCCGGCAACGGCATGCGGATGGCCAGCCGAAGCCGTCGACGGTCGGCGCGGGACCCTCGACGGCGCGCGGCGCGCCGGTCGTCAGCGGCGCTGGTTCTCGATGTCGACCGCGGTCCAGGCCGTCATGTTGACGATGCGGCGCACCGTCGCCGATGCGGTCAGGATATGGACCGGACGGGCCACCCCCAGCAGGACCGGGCCGATGGCCACGTTGTTGCCGGCCGCCGTCTTCAGCAGGTTGTAGCCGATGTTGGCGGCGTCCAGCCCGGGCATGACCAGCAGGTTGGCCTCGCCGGCCAGGGTGGAACGCGGCATGATCGCCGCCCGCAGGCGCGCATCGAGCGCGCAGTCGCCGTGCATCTCGCCGTCGATCTCGAGCTCGGGCGCCCGTTCCCGGATCATGGCCAGGGCCTCGCGCATCCGGCCCACGGACGGCGCGTTCGAGGTGCCGAAGTTGGAATGCGACAGCAGCGCGACCTTCGGCAGGATCCCGAAGCGGCGCAGCTCCTCGGCGGCCATGAGGGTGATCTCGGCGAGCTGCTCGGCCGTGGGCTGGGTATTGACGTGCGTGTCGACGATCGTCACCTGGCGCCCCTTGAGCAGGAGCGTGTTCATCGCCGCATAGACCTGCGCACCCGGGCGCCGGCCGATGACCTGGTCGACGTACGCCAGATGCGCGTGGTACATGCCGTAGGTGCCGCAGAGCAAGCCGTCGGCATCGCCCTGGCGCATCATCATCACGCCGATCAGGGTGAGGCGGCGCCGCATCTCGATCTTCGCGATCTCCTCGCTGACGCCCTGCCGGTCGGCCAGGGCGTGGTAGGCCTGCCAGTAGGCGCGGTAGCGCTCGTCCCATTCGGGGTTGACGATCTCGAAGTCGACGCCGGGACGGATGCGCAGGCCGTAGCGCTCGATGCGCTGCTCGATGACGCTGGGCCGGCCGATCAGCAGGGGCCGCGCGAGACCTTCGTCGACCACGACCTGGGCGGCACGCAGCACCTTCTCCTCTTCGCCCTCGGCATAGGCGATGCGGTGGTTCGGCCCGCGCCGCGCCATGTCGAAGATCGGCTTCATGAAGTTGCCCGAGTGCCAGACGAAGCGCTCGAGCTGGGTGTGGTAGGCGTCGAAATCCGCGATGGGGCGGCTCGCCACCCCGCTTTCCATCGCCGCCCGGGCCACCGCGGGGGCGATCTTCACGATCAGGCGGGGATCGAAGGGCTTGGGAATCAGGTAGTCGGGCCCGAAGGCCGTGCCCTCGGCGCCATAGGCGGCCGACACGATGTCCGACTGCTCGAAGCGCGCGAGGTCGGCCACCGCATGGACCGCCGCGATCTCCATCGGCCGGTTGATCGCCGTGGCGCCGACGTCGAGGGCGCCGCGGAAGATGAACGGGAAGCAGACGACGTTGTTGACCTGGTTCGGGTAGTCGCTGCGCCCCGTCGCGATCACGGCATCGTCGCGCACCGACTTCACCTCCTCGGGACGGATCTCGGGCTCCGGATTCGCGAGGGCGAAAACCAGCGGTCGCGGTGCCATGCGCGCGACCATGGCGGGCTCGAGCACGCCGCCGGCCGACAGGCCGAGGAAGGCGTCGGCGCCATCGATGATGTCGTCGAGCGTGCGCGCATCGGTCGGCTGCGCGAAGCGGGCCTTGGCGGGATCCATCAGCTCGGTGCGCCCCTCGTAGACGACGCCGGCGATGTCGCTGACCCAGATGCTGCGCAGCGGCACACCCAGGTCGACGAGCAGGTCGAGGCAGGCGAGCGCCGCCGCGCCGGCGCCGCTGCAGACGAGCCGGATGTCCTCGATGCGCTTGCCCACGACCCGCAGGCCATTGAGAAGGGCGGCGGCGACGACGATCGCGGTGCCGTGCTGGTCGTCGTGGAACACCGGGATCTTCAGGCGCTCGCGCAGCCGGCGCTCGACGTAGAAGCAGTCGGGCGCCTTGATGTCCTCGAGGTTGATCGCGCCGAAGGTCGGCTCGAGCGCCGCGATGACGTCGACCAGGCGGTCGAGGTCGCGCTCGGCGACCTCGAGGTCGAACACGTCGATGCCGGCGAACTCCTTGAACAGCACAGCCTTGCCTTCCATCACCGGCTTGGCGGCGAGCGGCCCGATGTCGCCCAGGCCAAGCACCGCGGTGCCGTTGGTGATCACCGCCACGAGGTTGCCCCGCGCGGTATAGCGGCTGGCGTTCGAGGGATCGGCGACGATCTCGGCGCAGGCGGCGGCGACGCCCGGCGAATAGGCAAGCGCGAGTTCGCGCTGGTTGCTCAGCCCCTTGGTGGCGACGACTTCGATCTTTCCGGGCTGGCCCGACTCATGGTATTCGAGCGCGGCCTTGCGCAGTTGCGGGTCCATGTCGTGATTCCGTGGTGTAGGAAACGGAAACGCACGAGGGCGTCCGTATTCGGGGAACGCGCAGCGATTATCCTTCATCCTGCGGGCGTGGCGCTTCCCGAACGGAACGCTCCGGAAGGCGCGCCCCGCCACCGCTGGCACGATCCGCCAGTTGCTTGCCCCCGGGAGCGCCGCCTTGATTGACGCCGACCGCCGCATCGCCCATCTCGACATGGACGCCTTCTACGCGTCGGTCGAGCTGCTGTCGCGGCCCGAGCTCGCCGCGCGGCCGGTGGCGATCGGCGGCGCGGGCGATCCTTCCGCGCGGGGCGTGGTCACGACCGCCAACTACGCGGCGCGGCAGTTCGGCATCCGCTCGGGCATGGCCCTGCGCCGGGCCCGCGAGCTGTGCCCGGACTGCGTCTTCCTGCCGGCCGACTTCGATCGCTACCGGGCCGTGTCGCGCAGCTTCAAGGCCGCGGTGGTCGAGATCGCGCCCGTCATGGAGGACCGCGGCATCGACGAGATCTACCTCGACCTCGGTGCGGTCCCCGGCGTCGAGGTCGAACGCGGCGCCGCGGTGGCGCGACGCCTGAAGGCCGCCGTCCGGGAGGCGACCGGCCTCACGTGCTCGATCGGCATCGCCCCCAACAAGCGGCTCGCCAAGCTCGCATCGGACATGGACAAGCCCGACGGGCTGACCATCATCGAGCATTCCGACCTCGAGGCGCGGATCTGGCCCCTGCCCGTGCGGCGGGTCAACGGCATCGGCCCCAAGGCCGACGCCCGGCTCGCCGCACTGGGGATCCACACGATCGGCGAGCTCGCCGCCGCCCCGGCCGCGCTGCTGCACGCGAACTTCGGTCCCCGCTACACGGCCTTCCTGCAGGATGCGGCCCGCGGGCGCGACGACCGGCCGGTGGTCACCCACAGCGAACCGGTCTCCTTTAGTCGCGAGACGACGTTCGAGACCGACCTCCACCTGCGCCGCGACCGGCAGGCGGTCGCCGCC
>DAIMFM010000247.1:0-629 GCA_036724585.1 Burkholderiaceae bacterium
CCGCGCTATCCGGTGCCGGCCCTCGACGAAGCGGCACGCCGCCGCACGCCGCTGCCCGCGCCCGGCATCGAGCTCGATCCGCCGCTGGCCGACGCCCTGTCCAACTTCGCCGACCGCGACACGCTCACCGATCTCTTCAGCCTGCAGGACATCGCCCGGCGCTTCGTGATCACCATCGACAACCTGCCGCGCGAGATCGTCCCCTCGCAGGCGAGCATCGTGCGCCGGGTGCCCGGCCCCCTGGACGTCGAGCCCGTCGATGATGGCTTCGTGCTCGAGGAGTCGAACTACGAGCGCTACCACCCGTTCCTGCGCTTCGCCGAATCGATCGACCCGGCCACCGCCGCCAACTGGTACGTGCGTTTCTACCCGCTCTTCCAGTATGAGTACCAGCAGCTCGGCTTCCCCGACGGCCACTTCAACGATCGCGTGATCGCCGCCATCGACGACATGCTTGCCGCCCCGACCCCGAGCGGGCCGATCCGGCTGGTGCAGCCCAAGGTGCTCTACCGCTTCGCGGACCCGGCGCTCGAATCGCTCTCGGCCGGCCAGAAGATCATGATCCGGATCGGCCCCGACAATGCCCGTCGCCTGCGCGCCGTGCTCAGGCGCCTGCGCGACGCGCTGAC
>DAIMFM010000247.1:639-4391 GCA_036724585.1 Burkholderiaceae bacterium
GAGAAGACGTCGCAATGCTCCTGACACCCAATGGATTCCAGCCACGGCTCGATCTTTCGCTCGACGATGACACGATCGTCCACCTGTTCGTGCGCGACCGGCTCGTCCACAGCCTCGACGAAACCGGCGGAATGCGCTGGGCGCAATACCGCGCCATGGGGTTCACCGCCGAGCGCGTGCATTCGATCGGCAGCTACGGTGGCCAGGCCCATGTCGCCGTGGCGCTGTCCGATGACTTCCCGCTCGATCTCCTGCCGCCGGGCTGGCAGGCCGCCGGCCTGCGCCAATGGTTCGGCATGCTCGACGAGCCGACGCTGTCGCTCGCGATGCGCGCGGTGCAGATCGTCGACTGGGATCGGCTCCATCGCTTCTGCGGTGCCTGCGGCACCCCGACGGAGCTCCAGTCGAACGAGCGCTCGCGCCGCTGCCCGAGCTGCGGCCTGATCGTCTACCCGCGGATCTCGCCGGCGATGATGGTGCTGGTCACCAGGGGACGCCAGCTGCTGCTGGGACGCGGCGTGAACTTCGGCGCCAACATGTACAGCGCCCTGGCCGGCTTCCTCGAAGCCGGCGAGACCATAGAAGACGCGGTACGGCGCGAGGTGCGCGAGGAGGTGGGACTCGAGGTCGACCGGCTTCGCTATTTCGGCAGCCAGAGCTGGCCGTTCCCCAACTCGCTGATGATCGCGTTCCGGGCGGAGTACGTCAGCGGCGAGATCACGCCCGACCCGGCCGAACTCGCGGATGCGCGCTGGTTCGATCCGGAGGACCTGCCGAAGCTGCCCGGGCGATTCAGCATCGCCCGGGAGCTCATCGAGGATGCGCTGCGCGAGTTGCGCGGCACCTAGCTGCCCTTGACCTTGAGCTTGTTCTCGACGGCGGTCACGCCCTCGACGTTCTGCGCAAGCTTCTCGATGCGCATCGACTGCTCGGCGCTCGGGACCTCGCCCTCGAGGACCACCCGACCGTCGTCGGTATCGACGTTGATCGCGAGACTGCGAACGTCGTCCTCCGCCACCAGGGCCGACTTCACCTTGGCGGTGATCGCCGCATCGCCCGCGGCGGACTGGGCGTCGTCGGCGGCGGCCTGTGCGCGGTCGCCCATCGAGGCGCCGTCGCCCCGGTCGCTCTGTGCCGTGGGAGGCGTGGCACCCGGCATGGCGCCGGCGCGCTCGCCCGCGGTGGTGTCGCCCGAACGCGCCGCCGGGCCGGAGGCCATGCTGCCGCCGCCCTGGTTGGCGGCCTGCGACGGCGGATGCGGCGCCTGGGCCTGGTCCGATCCACCCTGGTCGCAGGCGGCGAGTGCCACGGCCGCCGAGACGGCCGCAGCAATCATTCCGTGTTTCTTGAGTCGTTCGATCTGCATGATTTCTACTCCTTGATGGGTCTGGATGCCGGACGGGCTTCCGGGGGAGTCTCCCCGCTGGCTGGTTTGCCCACGGCTTGCTGGTGCTTGCTCCCGGCTTCGGAGTCCTCCTGCTGGGCCCGTTCGATGATCTCCCGGGCACTCCCGCGCAGGTCCGTGTCGGTACGGCCGGCAGCCAGGTCGTCGTAGGCTCGTTGCCCACTGGCACGATCGGCGCCGGGTGCCATCGACCCGGTCGACTGGTCCCTTTCGTGGGGACTCTTCAGGAGCCCTTCCGGATCCTTGAGGTCGCCCTCGGGGCCGTCGGCCTGCCCGTCCTCGCCGTCCGGGTACGCGTCTTCCTTGGTCGAGCGTGTCCCGGCCCGCGGAGAATCGGGTTCCGGATGCTTGGTCGAACGGTCGCGCATGTGTCGAACTCCTTGCCTTGGAACCGGCGTCTGCCGGTCGCAACCTAGGGTTGCAGCATCTATGCCCGCGGACCGCCTCGCCCCAAACGCGTATCATCCGGTTTCGATTCGGGTTCCCGCCTGGCATGGCGGGTGAAAAGGGAAACAGGGCGCGCGGCCTCCTCGCGCCAACCTGTGCTGCCCCCGCAACGGTAAGTCGGTGCGGGTGTTCCACGAGCGACGGCCCATGCCGTCCCGGCCACTGCGCACCGCGCGGGAAGGCGGAACACCAAGACCGGCCAGCCCGGAGACCTGCCCGTGTCACCAGGGGCGATCGCGGGCGGCGACGGCTTCCGGGCGCGGCCGGTCGGCGGCGCCCCCGGCCCGGTCCATTCGCTTCGCCGATACGAAAAATGCCTGCGGGACGGCAGGCCGACGAGGGAAGCGAATGATGAAACCCGACTACTGCGCAAGGCGCCGGCCGCGGCCGCGCGCACCACACCCGCGCGCGCGCCTGTCGCCGCCGCGCTGCCTGCTCCTGTCCTCCTGCCTGGCCCTCGCGCCGGCAGTCGCGCCGGCGCAGGAGCCCGCGAAGGAACTCCAGCCCGTCGTGGTGAGCGCCAGCGGCTTCGTGCAATCGCTGGCCGACGCGATCCCGAGTACCACGGTCCACACACGAGAGGACATCGAGGACTCGGGCCATGCCGACCTCGGCAGCCTGCTTGCCGGCGCGGCGGGCATCGACCTGGTGCGCAATGGCGGCGCCGGGGGCCTGACATCGGTCTTCATGCGCGGCGCCGAGGCGCGCCAGGTGCTGGTGCTGGTCGACGGCGTGCGCATCGAGTCGGCGACCAGCGGCACCGCACGGATCGAGAACCTGATGCTCGACCAGGTCGAGCGCGTCGAGGTGGTCCGCGGCAACGTCTCGGCGCTGTACGGTTCGGCGGCGGTCGGCGGCGTCGTGCAAATCTTCACGCGGGACGGGGAAGGCCCGCCGCGGGGCAACGCCTCCATCGGCGTCGGCTCACGCGGCGAGGAACGCGTTGCGGTCGGCTCCTCCGGTGCGTTCGGCGTCGACGGCGCCACGAACTATTCGCTGCAGGCGAGCCGTCACCGGAGCGACGGGAAATCGGCGATCGATACGCGGCTGCTGCCCGGCGCCGACCCGGACCGCGACGGCTTCCGCAACACCAGCCTGGCCGGCTCGATCGGGCATCGGCTCTCGGCGCGACACCGGATCGGCGCGCGCGTCTACTGGAGCGAATCGCTGGTGGAACTGGACGATTCCTTCATGGTCGGGCCGGCCGCCGTCGAACAGCAGGAGTCGCGGTTGACGGTGGCGAGCGCCTGGTGGGAGGCGCGTCCCACGGCGCGCTGGCGCTCCATGCTGCGCGCGAGTATCACCGACGAGCGTTCGCTGAGCCGCTACGAATCGGGCGCCGAGGATTCCTTCGATACCCGGCGCAACGAGGTCGAATGGCGGAACGAACTCGAACTCGGCCCGGGCAGGCTGAGCCTCGGGCTGGCCACCGCCCACGAGCGGATCGCGACCGGCATCGACTACGACCGCGACGATCGCAACAGCCACAGCGCCTTTGCGTCCTACGCGCTGGCGGCCGGCCCCCACCAGGCGGAAGTGGCGGTGCGCTACGACGACTACTCCGACATCGGCGATGCCACCACCGGTTCGCTCGGCTATGGATACTCGATCGACGAGCGGTGGAAGCTGCTGGCGCGGGTGGCGACCGCCTTCAATGCGCCGACGTTCAACCAGCTCTTCTATCCCGGCTTCGGCAATCCCGACCTCGATCCGGAGCGGGCACGCTCGATCGAGCTCGGCGTGCAGTACGAGCGCGACGCCGTCCTGCTGCGCGCGACCGCCTTTCGCACCCGCTACACCGACATGATCGACTCGCCGCCGCCGTCGTTCCTGCCGAGCAACGTGGCAAGCGCCGAAGTGCAGGGACTCGAGCTGTCCGCCAATGGCGAGGTGCGGGGCT
>DAIMFM010000248.1:0-4387 GCA_036724585.1 Burkholderiaceae bacterium
CACGACGTCGTGGTGCATTTCCACCGCTCGGGCGACGCCGCCGCCGCGACCGTCGCCGACATCGAGGCGCTCGGGCGCCGGGCCATAGCGGTGGGCGGCGATCTCGCCGATCCCGGCGAGCGCGCCCGCGTCTTCGGCGAGGCGGTCGCGGCGTTGCCGGTCGTCGGGCTGGTGAACAATGCATCGCTCTTCGAGTTCGACAGCCCCGCGCATTTCGAGGCGGCCACCCTCGAGCGCCATCTCGCGCCCAACCTGGTTGCCCCGATCGATCTCGCCTGGCGGCTCCATGCGCATCTCGGCGCGGGTGGCCGCGGCTTCGTGGTCAACCTGCTCGACCAGAAGCTCGAGAACCTCAATCCGGACTACTTCTCGTACACGGTGAGCAAGTTCGGGCTGCTCGGGGCCACCCGCATGATGGCCGTCGGCTGCGCCCCGCGCCTGCGCGTGGCCGCGGTCTCGCCGGGTATCACCCTGGCGTCGGGCGGCCAGACCGAGGAAGAGTTCGAGTCGGCCCACCGGATGACGCCGCTGGGACGCTCCTCGACCACGGCCGACATCGTGCGCGCCGTCGTCTTCCTCGCCGGCTCGCCGGCGATCACCGGCATCAACCTGATCGTCGACGGCGGCCAGCACCTGGTGCCGCTCGCGCGCGACGTCATGTTCGTCGCCCCCCAACCGCCTGACGGAACATCCCCTTGACGTGGCTACTCGACCCGCGGCTCGCCGACTGCCGCCGGATCTTCCTGCAGGAACTGGCCGTCGAGACCTCGATCGGCTTCCATGACTTCGAACGGCTCGCTCCCCAGCGCGTCCTGGTCAACGTCGACATCTTCGTGCCGATGGCGGCCTCCACCTCGGCGCGCGACTCCGTCGAGGACGTGATCGACTACGACTACCTGCGCCACCGAATCGTCGAGATCGCGCGCTCGGGGCATTTCAACCTGCAGGAGACCCTGCTCGACCGGATCGTCGCCGCCTGCTTCGAGAATCCGTCGGTCAGGGCGGTGCGCGCGAGCACCGAGAAACCCCATGTCTACGCCGACTGCCGGACGGTCGGCATCGAAGTATTCCGGATCCGACCATGAACGATACCGTCGCGCTCGCCGACCCGCGGCGCCAGGAGCGCATCGCCCATGAACGCAACAAGCTGCACAAGCGGCTGCTGCGCCTGACCGGCCAGGCCATCGCCGACCACGGCATGATCGGCCCCGGCGAGAAGGTCATGGTGTGCCTGTCCGGCGGCAAGGACAGCTACGCCCTGCTCGACCTGCTGCTGACGCTGCGCGAGCGGGCGCCGATCGACTTCGAGATCGTCGCGGTCAACCTCGACCAGAAGCAGCCCGGCTTTCCCGCCGACGTACTGCCCGACTACCTGCGCGGCCTCGGCGTCCCCTTCCGGATCGAGACGCAGGACACCTATTCGATCGTCACCCGGGTCATTCCGGAAGGCCGCACGATGTGCTCGCTGTGCTCCCGCCTGCGTCGCGGCATCCTGTACCGGGTGGCCAGCGAGATCGGGGCGACGCGCATCGCCCTGGGCCACCACCGCGACGACATCCTCGAGACCTTCTTCCTCAACATGTTCCATGGCGGCAAGCTCAAGGCGATGCCGCCGAAGCTCGTCTCCGACGATGGGCGCCATGTCGTGATCCGGCCCCTCGCCTATGTGCGCGAGGCCGACCTCGAGGCCTACGCGCAATGGCGCGCCTTCCCGATCATTCCCTGCAATCTCTGCGGCTCGCAGGCGAACCTGCAGCGCCAGGTGACCAAGGAGATGCTGCGCGACTGGGAGAAGCGCTTTCCCGGGCGGGTCGAGAACGCCTTCGCCGCCCTGGGGCGGGTGGTCCCCTCCCACCTGATGGACCGCGAGCTCTTCGACTTCGCCGGCATCGTCGCCGACGGCGAGCCTCGCGCCGACGGCGACACCGCCTTCGACCGCCAGGATCCGTCCGGGCCCTGAACCCGGCGGCACCCCGGGCCACCGGCCAGGCGCCTCCTGCACGTCCGGCGCGGGGGCGGCGCACGGTCGCGGGCCGGCCGCGACGATCGGCTATCCTTCCAAGCTGCGCATCGCGACAGGAAAGCGAGAGGTGAATCCACGATGAAATACCGGACCCTGCCCGGGACGGACCTGGAGGTGTCGCACGTCTGCCTCGGCACCATGACCTGGGGCCAGCAGAACACCGAGGTCGAAGCGCATGCGCAGCTCGACCTGGCGATCGAGCGCGGCATCAACTTCATCGATACCGCCGAGATGTACCCGGTACCGCCGCGCGCGGAAACCCAGGGCCGCACCGAGGAATACCTCGGACGGTGGCTCGCGGGCCACGACCGCGACGCCCTCGTCGTGGCGACCAAGATCGCCGGCCCGGGCCGGCGCGACTGGATACGGGGCGGGCGCACCGACCTCAACCGGGCCAACATCACGGAAGCCTGCGAGACCAGCCTGCGGCGGCTGCGCACCGACCGCATCGACCTCTACCAGATCCACTGGCCGCAGCGGAACCTGCCGAACTTCGGCCAGACGGTATTCGATCCCACGGCCGAGCGCGAGGGTCCGTCGATCGCCGAGCAGGTCGAGGCCATGGGGGCGCTGGTGAAGGCCGGCAAGATCCGCTACTGGGGCCTGTCCAACGAGTCGACCTGGGGCGTATGCGCGTTCCATCGTGCCGCCGCCGAACTCGGCCTGCCAGGCCCGGTCACCGTGCAGAACTGCTACAGCCTGGTGTCCCGCTCGGCCGATGGCGACCTGGCCGAGGCACTCCATCGCCACGGCATGTCGCTGCTGCCGTACGGGCCGCTCGCCGGCGGCAAGCTCACCGGCAAGTACATGGGCGGCGCCCGGCCCGAAGGCGCGCGCTTCACGCTGTTCCCGCAGTTCGGCCCGCGCTACGCCAAGCCCTACGTCGACGAGGCCGTCGCGGCCTACCACGAACTCGCCGTCTCGCGCGGCCTGAGCCTGGTGCAACTCGCGCACGGCTACGTCCTGGGTCGCTGGTTCGTCGGGTCGTCCATCATCGGCGCAACCTCGACGGCGCAGCTGGCCGAGAACATCGACGCGGCCGCCACCGTGCTCGACGCGGAGACGCTGGCGGGCATCGAGGAGATCCAGCGCCTCTATCCCAATCCGGCGGCCTGAGCCGCGAAGGCCGGGAACGACACCGTGCGACTCACCCGGCTCCTGCGGATCCTGTTCGTCTCGTGGCTGAACGGTCTCGACGAGATCATCGTCACCGGCGCCGGCAGCCGCGTGCCCCTGCTGCTCACGTTCGGGCGCTGGCTGCGCTTCGGCCGGCGGCTCGATGCGCCGCGCGGGGTGCGCCTGCGCCAGGCGCTGGAGAGCCTCGGCCCGATCTTCGTGAAGTTCGGCCAGGTGCTCTCGACGCGGCGCGACCTCCTGCCGCCCGACATCGCGGACGAGCTGGCGCACCTGCAGGATCGTGTGCCGCCCTTCCCCGGCGAGCAGGCCGTGGCCCAGATCGAGCGCAGCCTCGGCCGGCCGCTGGCGACGATCTATGCCGAGTTCGACCGCACGCCGGTGGCATCGGCCTCGATCGCCCAGGTCCACTTTGCGCGCCTGCACGACGGCCGCGAGGTGGCCGTCAAGGTCCTGCGCCCCGGCATGGCGGCGGTGATCGAACGCGACCTCGAGCTGCTGCGCCTGGCGGGCTCGATGCTGCTCAAGGTCTCGGCCGATGCCAGGCGCCTGCGTCCGCTCGAGGTGATCGCCGAGTTCGACAAGTACCTGCACGACGAGCTCGACCTGCTGCGCGAGGCCGCCAACGCCGCGCAGTTGCGACGCAACTTCCTCGGATCGGACCTGCTGCGGATTCCGGAGATGCACTGGGACTACTCCTCGAGCAGCGTGCTGACCATGGAGCGCATGCACGGCATTCCGATCGGCCGGATCGAGCAGATCCGCGCAGCCGGGATCGACCTGAAGAAGCTCTCCCGCGACGGGGTGGACATCTTCTTCACCCAGGTCTTCCGCCACGGGTTCTTCCATGCCGACATGCACCCGGGCAACATCCTCGTCGGCATCGATGGCGAGGACTTCAACCGCTACATCGCGCTGGACTTCGGGATCGTCGGGACCCTGTCGGAGTTCGACAAGAACTATCTCGCCCAGAACTTCCTCGCGTTCTTCCGGCGCGACTACCAGCGCGTCGCCGAGCTGCATGTCGAGTCGCGCTGGGTTCCCGCCGATACCCGGATCGACGAACTCGAGGGCGCCGTGCGCGCCTGCTGCGAACCCTTCTTCGACCGGCCGCTGAAGGACATCTCCCTGGGGCTGGTCCTGCTGCGCCTGTTCCAGGCCTCGCGCCGCTTCACCGTCGAGATCCAGCCGCAGCTGGTGCTGCTGCAGAAGACCCTGCTCAACATCGAG
>DAIMFM010000249.1:0-2725 GCA_036724585.1 Burkholderiaceae bacterium
CTCCGGTGTCCGCGGACGGTGCGAGTCCTTCCCCCGATGGATCCGCCGAAGCATCGGCCAAGGGTTCGGTCGGTCGATCGGCCGGTGGTTCGCCCGCGGCTTCGGCCGCAGCGGCGCGATCCCGGCGCGACGGACCGGCGGGGGGCCTGGTCCCATCGGGGCGTGGCCCGCCACCGGCTCGCTGGAGTGCGTCCGCGAACCCGCCCGCGGCGTCCGTCCCGGCCGCGGCCGGTGTCGCCGGGGCGAGGTCGGCCATCACGCTGGCCATGGCGGCGAGCGGGTTCATCGGCCCACCTGGCGATTGGGATGGCGAATCGAGGCGAGGTCGTCCTGGCTGCGCTGCTCGGCGGCATCCTCGCGCCGGCGACGGGCGCGTTCGCGACGCTGCTCGAGCGCGCGCAGGGCCTGCAGTCGTGCGTGCGCCTTGCGCAGTTCGTCCGAGCGGGCATCGACGGAGCGCTCGAGGTTCAGGCACTGGTCGCGCTGGGCGTCGATCGCTTCGTCCAGCTTGCCGCCGAAGCGGACATGGACCGCGAGGCCGCTCGCGCCGGGCAGGGCGCCGATGGCGGCGTGGCGGTTGTCCCGATGGTTCTGGCGATACTGCTCGAGCGAGCCCAGGGTGCCGGTCGCCTTGGCGCGGGCCTGCTCGGCGCGGGCGCGGCGAGTGGCGGCCAGGTCGCGGTTGCGATCGGCCATCTCAATGAGTTTCTCGAGCACTGCTGGCTTCACGAACGTGCCTCTTCGGTCAGGTCGGGTGCATGGCGGTCGGCCTCGATGCCGAGGCCGTCCAGGGCGGCGATCGACGCCTCGAAGTCGCACCGGGCGGCGCGATCCTGGCGCAGGAAGCGGCCGATCGCCGGTGCCGCGGCGATGGCGCGGTCGATCTCGGGGTCGGAGCCCGGCATGTAGGCGCCGACCGATATCAGTTCGCGGTTCTGCTGGAAGGTGGCCCAGGCGCCGCGCACGGCGCGGGCGCGCTCCTGGTGCTTCGCGTCGGTGACCGCGGTGGCGACCCGCGAGATCGACTGCTCGATGTCGATCGCGGGGAAGTGGCCGGCCTCGGCGAGCCGTCGCGAGAGGACGAAATGTCCGTCGAGGAAGGAGCGGGCCGCTTCCCCGACCGGGTCGCTGGCGTCCTCGCCTTCGGTCAGGACGGTGTAGAAGGCGGTGATCGAACCACCTCCGCGCGGGCCGTTGCCGCTGCGCTCGACGAGTTGCGGCAGGCGGGCAAAGACGGATGGCGGATAGCCCTTGGTCGCCGGCGGCTCGCCGATGGCGAGCGCGACCTCGCGCGCCGCCATGGCGAAGCGCGTCAGCGAATCCATCAGGAGCAGCACGTGCTGGCCCTGGTCGCGGAAATGCTCGGCGATGGCGGTCGCGTAGTTGGCGGCCTGCATCCGGAGCAGAGGGGGCTCGTCGGCCGGCGCCGCCACCACGACCGATCGCCGCCGGCCTTCGTCGCCGAGGATGTCCTCGAGGAACTCCTTGACCTCGCGGCCCCGTTCGCCGACCAGCCCGACCACGATCACGTCGGCGCGCGTGTAGCGGGCCATCATCCCGAGCAGCACGCTCTTGCCCACGCCCGCCCCGGCGAAGAGGCCGAGCCGCTGGCCGCGGCCCACCGTCAGCATCGCGTTGATCGCCCGCACGCCGGTATCGAGCGGCTCGCGGATCGGGTCGCGCTGCATCGCGTTGATCGGGCGGGCATGGATCGGCTGCGCCTCGGCGCGCAGGAGCGGACCGAGGCCGTCGAGCGGCATGCCGCGCGCGTCCAGCACCCTTCCGAGCAGGCCGGGCCCCATCGGCAGCCGGCGCATCCGGTCGCCGGCACGGCGCCAGGGATGCGATGGCTGGCCCAGAGTAGGGGCGCGTACCGGACGCTCCAGCGGGCGGACGATGGCACCCGGCGACAGGCCGAGCGTCGGCGTCGCCGGCATCAGGAGCAGGCGGTCCTCGCCGAATCCGACGACCTCGGCCTCGACGCCCGCCGCGGCGTTGCCGGCATGGTGCTCGGGCTGGATCACGCAGACGCTGCCGAGCGGCAGCTTCAGGCCGGTGGCCTCCACCACGAGGCCGGCGGCACGGGCGAGTCGCCCCTCCTGGCGGACCGGATCGGCCGCCCGCAGCATCTCGTCGAGATTGTCGAACCAGCGCGACCAGCGCGCCGCATCCCTTCGCAGGGGTGAATCGTAGCGCTCAGTCATCGAGGCGTGCCTCGGGCATGTCGCCGAGCTGGGCCGGCGAAACCTGGCCGAGCGCGGCGAGCACGTGGCGCCACCGGGTCTCCAGGCTGGCGTCGACCGCCGCCATCGGCGAATCGACCATGCAGCCGCCCGGACGCAGGCTCATGTCCACGCGCAGGTCGCAACGGCCGCTGGCGATGAGTTCGCCCAGGGCCTCGCGCACCACGGCCTCGTCGGCGGGGGCGATGCGCAGGACGAGCCGCCGGGCCTCGGCGAGGATGTCGGCGATGGCCTCGCGAAGCGGAGGCAGCACGGCATCGCTGCGGGTGTCGACATGCGTGCGCACCACCTGGGCGGCCATCTGCAGGGACAGGCCCAGCATCCGGTTGGCGAGCGACTCCTCCAGGGCGGCGAGCGACTGGTCGAGGTCGGTGACCATCGCCTCGACCCGTTGCGCCAGCGAGCCGGCGCTCGCGCGCTCCTCGTCGTGGCGCGCGCGCGCCGCCTCCGCCAGCCCCTCCTCGCGTCCCTGACGGCGGCCT
>DAIMFM010000249.1:2735-4002 GCA_036724585.1 Burkholderiaceae bacterium
CCTTCCTCGAAGGCGGCCGCGCGGATCGCCTCCATCGCTTCCGCATGGGAGCGGGCGGTGGGGGCCGCGGACGATCGTGCGTCCCGGCCGAGCGCATCGAGGCGAAACGGCGTGACCGCCTTGACGCGGTCGGCCGCGATGATCCGGCTAGACATAGGACTCGGAACCCGCCCCGATCGTCAGCTGGCCCTCGTCGACGAGACGGCGCACCGTCTTGAGGATCTCGCGCTGCTCGCCCTCGACTTCGGAGAGCTTCACCGGGCCCTTCGACTCGAGGTCGTCGCGCAGGGTCTCGGCGGCGCGCTGGCTCATGTTGCGGAAGATCTTCTCGCGCAGCTCCGGTTCGGCGCCTTTGAGGGCAATGACGAGCGCGTCGCTCTGGATCTCGCGCAGCAGCGTCTGGATGCCCCGGTCGTCGACCTGCAGCAGGTCCTCGAAGGTGAACATCTGGTCCATGATCCGCTGGGCGATGTCGGGGTCCTGGTCGCGGATCCAGTCGAGCACCTGGGCATCGGCGCCCCCGCCCAGGAAGTTGAGGATCTCGGCGGCCGACTTGGTGCCGCCGAGCTTGGTGCGCTTGAGGCGGTCGGTGCCGCTCAGCAGCTTGCCGAGGACTTCGTTGAGCTCGCGCAGGGCCGAGGGCTGGATGCCCTCGAGCGTCGCGATCCGATACATGATGTCGGCGCGCATGCGCTCGGGCAGGTGCTGCAGCACTTCGGACGCCTGGTCGCGCTCGAGATGGACGACGATGGAGGCGACGATCTGCGGGTGCTCGTTGCGCACGAGCTCTGCCACGGAGGCCGCATCCATCCACTTCAGGCTCTCGATCCCCGAGACGTCGCCGCCCTGCAGGATCCGGTCGATCAGCAGTCCCGCCTTCTCGGCGCCGAGTGCCTGCGTCAGGACCGCGCGGACGTACTCGTCGGTGTCTTCCACGAGCTGGCTGTTGGCCTCGGCATCGGCGCGGAAGCGGCCGAGGACGCTCTCGACGCGGTCGCGCCGCGTCGTCTTCATCTGCGCCATCGCCTCGCCGAGGCGCTGCGCTTCCTTCGGGGTGAGGTGCTTGAAGACCTGGGAGGCGGCGTCCGCCCCCATGGCGAGCAGGAGGACGGCCGCGTCGTTGATGCCCTCGTCGATCATCGCTGCTGGCGCTCCTCGTTGGCGACCCAGCCACGGATCACGTTGGCCACGGTACCCGGATTGTCACGGGCGAGCTGGAGCACGTCGGCGTTGGGCGTCGCACCGAGGGCCGGCTTCGATTCGGGGG
>DAIMFM010000249.1:4012-4348 GCA_036724585.1 Burkholderiaceae bacterium
GTCGTCGGCCACCACCTGCTGCAGGCGGGCCGCCGGACCGGCCTGCGTGGCCGTGCGCAGGCCGCGCAGGGCCGGGCGAATGACCATGAGGATCGTCGCCAGGCCGAGCAGCAGCAGGCCGAGGTGCTTGCCGAACTCGCGGGCGGTATCGATCACCTGCGGGTCCTTCCACAGGGGCAGCTCCGGCAGTTCGGGCAGCTCCTCGCGGGTGATCGGCGTATTGAGCACGCTCAGGGAGTCGCCCCGGGCCTCGGTGAAGCCGATCGCCTCGCGCACCAGGGCGTTGATGCTCTCGAGTTCTGCGGCCGACAGGGCTTCCTGGGTTCCCTTGCCCTC
>DAIMFM010000250.1:0-4341 GCA_036724585.1 Burkholderiaceae bacterium
CGCTGATCATCGCCCTGTTTGCGATACAGTCGCACGGCATCGGCACCATGGGAAAATTGTTCGGGCCCATCATGCTGCTGTGGTTCGTCGTGCTGGGCGTGCTGGGCGGCTGGCGCATCGTACGCACCATGGGCCAGCGACTCACCCGGCTGCGACCCATCGGCGGATGCTGCGCCGAAACCGGGGGCGCGATCACCCTGTTCCTGTCCTCGGGATTGGGCATCCCGGTCTCGACGACGCACACCATTACCGGGGCGATCGTCGGTGTCGGCTCGACCGGGCACCAGAAGGTGCGCTGGGGGCTCGCAAGCCATATCGTGTGGGCATGGGTGATCACCATTCCGGCCTCGGCCGCCGTTGCCGCGCTCGGCTGGTGGATCGGGCACTTCCTTTTCTGACAGGGGCACGTAGCGGGCGTCATGCGGGACCACGAAGTCTGGATCGAGTTGCCGCCGATCAGTCCGGCCGCAACCCGCCGGCTGATCGTCTTCCTGCATGATCGCGGCTCGAGCGCCGAACACTTCGCCCCGCTCGGCATCGCCTGGCAACTGAAGTTTCCCGGCGCGGTGGGCGTGCTGATGAACGCCGGCGGCCACATCGACGGCCGCGGTCGCCAGTGGTTCGCGCAGCGTCCCCTGGACGGCCGCGAGCAGCGGATCGATGCCGCCGTCGCCGACTTCCGCGAGCGGCTGGCGCTCCTGCAGGCCGAGCAGCGCATCGGGCCCGGGCGCAGCATGCTCGTCGGGTTCGGCCAGGGCGCGACCATCGCCCTCGAGGCGATACGCGGCCAGCAAGCCCCTGCTTCGATCGTGGTTGCCTATGCCGCCCGGCTCGCACGGCCCATCCGGCCGGGCGAGCGGACCGACGCCGCCGTCCATCTCGTCCACGGCACCCACGACAGCCTGGTGCCCCTCGCGCACGCCCGCCGCGCGCGCCAGGGCCTCGCCGCCGCCGGCGCCCGGGTCACCCTCGACATCATCGCCGATGGCGTACACTCGATCGACCAGGGAATGGTCAACCTCGGGACCATGCGGGCGATGCAATCCGTATTCCGGGGGCGCCGACCGCCGGCGCCGACCGATTCGCCCCACGTGCACTGAGGGCGACCGTCCTCCGTACCCAACCTCGCGCCGTCCCGGCGCCAGCATCTCCAGGGAGCAAGCATATGAGCAGGGAAGTCGTCATGGTCAGCGGTGTGCGCACCGCAGTCGGAACCTTCGGGGGCAGCCTCAAGGACCACACGCCGACCCAGCTCGGCGCGATGGTCGTGCGCGAGGCGGCGGCCCGTGCCGGCGTCGGCCCCACCGACGTGCACCATGTGGCCTTCGGCCACGTCATCAACACCGAGCCGCGCGACATGTACCTCGCCCGCGTGGCCGCGCTCGACGGCGGCCTCGACAAGGCGACGCCGGCCGTCACCGTCAACCGCCTCTGCGGTTCGGGACTGCAGGCAATCGTCAGCTGCGCCCAGTCCATCCTCCTGGGCGACGCGGACGTCGCGCTGGCGGGCGGCGCCGAAGTCATGAGCCGCGGGCCCTACAACCTGCCCACGGCTCGCTTCGGCCAGCGCATGGGCGACGGACGCATGGTCGACATGATGGTCGGCGCGCTGCACGATCCGTTCGAGACGATCCACATGGGCGTCACCGCCGAGAACGTCGCATCGAAATGGGGCATCACGCGCGAGGAACAGGACGCGCTGGCCGTCGAGAGCCACCGGCGCGCGGCGGCGGCCATCGAGTCGGGCCGCTTCCGCGAGCAGGTGCTGCCGATCGAGATCAAGTCGCGCAAGGGCACGATCACCTTCGACACCGACGAGCACGTCAGGGCCAACGCGTCCGTCGAGGACATGGCGAAGCTCAAGCCCGTGTTCGTGCGCGAGAACGGCACCGTGACCGCCGGCAACGCCTCGGGGATCAACGATGGCGCCGCCGCCGTCGTCCTGATGGAGCGCAAGGCGGCGGAGGCGCGTGGCGCCACCCCGCTCGCGCGCCTGGTCGCCTACGCGCATGCCGGCGTCGATCCCGCCTACATGGGCATCGGGCCGGTGCCGGCCTCGCGCAAGGCGCTCGAGCGCGCCGGCCTGAAGGCTTCCGACATGGACGTGATCGAGGCCAACGAGGCGTTCGCCGCCCAGGCGCTTGCCGTCAGCCGGGACCTCGACCTCGACCCGGCCAAGGTCAACCCCAACGGCTCCGGCATCTCGATCGGCCATCCGGTCGGGGCGACCGGCGCGATCATCACCGTCAAGGCGCTCTACGAGCTCCAGCGCATCGGCGGGCGCTATGCGCTCGTCACGATGTGCATCGGCGGCGGCCAGGGCATCGCGGCGATCTTCGAGCGCTGCTGAGGGGCGAAGCGCGCCGTCGTCGGCGCGCGCCCACTGCGGCGAAGGCGGCTGCACTCGGGCATGCGGCGGCGAAGTCGCCTGCGCCCGCGCTGCTTCGCTTAGACGGGGCGGTCGGCTTCGCCGACTTCCCTTCGGCGCCCCAATGCGCTGCGCATCGCGGGCGCAGCCGCCTTCGGTGCAACGGTGGTGGCGCATGGTTGGCGCGCTGGCGGCGGCTTCGTGGCCTCGAGCGCAGGCGAGCGACCGCAAGCGGCTGCTCCACCGGCCGGGAACGCCGCCGGTTGGAGTTCAGGCGAGCGCGGCGAAGGCCGCGCCGGCCGCTTCGAGCGTGTGTGCGATGTCCTCGTCCGAGATGGCCGACGAGAAGAAGAACGCCTCGACCGGCGACGGCGGCAGGTAGACGCCTGCCTCGAGCATGGCGTGGTAGAAGCGGCGGAAGCGCTCGAGGTCCTGCTCCTGGGCCGCGGCGAAGCCGGCCGGCACCTCCGCACGGAAGTACATGCCGGCCATGGCGCCGATCGCCTGGGCGCTGTATGCGATGCCCGCGCGGGCCGCGCCCTCGCGCAGGCCGGCAACCAGGCGCTCGCAGCGCTGTCCGATGCGATCGAAGAAGCCATCGGCGGAGATGAGCTCGATCGTGGCGAGCCCGGCCGCCATCGCGATCGGATTGCCCGACAGGGTGCCGGCCTGGTAGACCGGCCCGAGCGGCGCGAGCTTGTCCATGATGGCGGCGGGCCCGCCCAGCGCCCCGACCGGCATGCCGCCGCCGATCACCTTGCCGAACGTGCTGATGTCGGGCACGACGCCGACCAGTGACTGCGCGCCGCCCAGCGCCACCCGGAATCCCGACATGACCTCGTCGAACACCAGGAGCGCGCCGTGCTCGTCGCAGAGCGCGCGCAGCCCCTGGAGGAATTCGGGCGCCGGGCGGATGAGGTTCATGTTGCCGGGCATGGGCTCGATGATGACGCAGGCGATGTCGTCGGGATGCGCCGCGAAGAGCGCCGCCACGGTGTCGAGCTGGTTGAACTGGGCGACCAGCGTGTGCCGGGCGAGGTCGGCCGGTACGCCCGCCGAGCTCGGGGTGCCGAAGGCCAGCGCCCCCGATCCGGCCTTGACCAGCAGGCTGTCCCCCGTGCCGTGGTAGCAGCCCTCGAACTTGATGATGGCGTCGCGCCCCGTATGACCGCGCGCGAGCCGGATCGCGGACATCGTCGCTTCGGTTCCCGAACTCGTGAAGCGGACTTTTTCCACCTGCGGATAGAGCGCGCAGATGCGCTCGGCGAGCTCGGTCTCCATCCGGTTTGGTGCGCCGAACGACAGGCCGTCCGCGACGGCGCGCTGCACCCTTGCCAGCACCTCGGGGTGGCCATGGCCGAGGATCATGGGTCCCCAGCTGCCGAGGTAGTCGATGTAGCGACGGCCCTCGACATCCCACAGGTACGCCCCTTCGGCGCGGGCGATGAAGCGCGGCGTGCCGCCGACGGCGCGAAAGGCGCGCACCGCCGAATTGACGCCTCCGACGAGGACTTGCTGGGCACGTGCGAATTCGGCGGCGTTGCTGCTCATGGGGCTGGGTCCGGCAAGGGCGTCGCGCTCGACGCGATGGGGGCTATTGTCCGGGTTTCGCGCCGACCCGGCCAGCCTGCGGGCAAGGGCGCGGCGCGCCGGGTGCGCGGGCCTATGCGTCGGCCGACACGAGCCGCTTGCGCAACTCGGTCTTGAGGACCTTGCCGTTGTTGTTCTTCGGCAGCGAATCGATGAAGACGTAGCGCCTCGGGCGCTTGAACCGGGCGATCATGCCGAGGCAGTGGGCGTCGAGCATCGCCTCGTCGACCGAGGCGCCCGGGCCGGGCACGACGAAGGCGACGACGCGTTCGCCCCAGCGCGGATCGGGCTCGCCGACCCCCGAGACCTCGGCCACGCCGTGGTGCGCGAGCAGGGCCTCCTCGTCATCTCGCGGAAAGATGTAGGTGCCAACGCTGATCACG
>DAIMFM010000251.1:0-4340 GCA_036724585.1 Burkholderiaceae bacterium
CGCGCTGGCGCGCCTGGCGGGGACGGCTGCAAGCGGCTCTACCACCACGCCTACAACCACCACCCCGGCGACCCGCGCCGCGGCTGGCGCCGCCGCCGGCGCCACGGCCGATGCCGCCGCGGCCGGCGGCTCGCCCGGCGGCACGACGGCCGGTGGCGACACCGCCGCCGGCGAAGCGAGCAGTACCGTCGCGGGCGGCGATACCGCCGGGGCTGCGACCGGCAGCGATACCGCCGGCGCTACCACCGGCAGCGATACCGCCAGTGCTACCACCGGCAGCGACGCCGCCGGCCAGGCTGCGGACGGCAGCCAGCCCGCCTCGGACACCGTCGGGAGCGGCATCGCCGATACCGCCGGCTCGACAACGGCGAGCGGCACGCAGGACGCGGCGACACCGTCCGACTCCCCGGACTCGTCGACCGAGGCGCAATCGACGGCCTCGATGAGCGGCACCGACACGCAGGCTCCGGCGAGCCCGGCCATGCCGGCACCGGCGGCAGGGACGACGTCGGCCCAGGCGCCGGCCCCGGCCGCGACGTCTGCGCCGGTTCCGCCGGCGCCCGAGCCGGCCCCCACGGCGGCTCCGAGCTTCCTCGACGAACTGCGCGAGAACCCGTACGTCCTCCTCGGCGGCGGCGCCCTGATCCTGCTCGGCGGCTTCTACATGTGGTACAGCCGTCGTCGGCGCAAGTCGGCCGAGAGCTTCGAGGACAGCCTGGGCGGTACCGACGCCTTCACCGCCAATTCCCTGTTCGGGACCACCGGCGGCCAGAACGTCGATACCTCCAACAGCCTGTTCAGCACCAACATCCGCGACAGCGGGGTGGACGTGCATTCGACCGAGGTCGATCCGATCGCGGAAGCCGAGGTCTACATCGCCTACGGTCGCGAGGCCCAGGCCGAGGAGATCCTCAAGGAAGCCCTCAAGAAGCAGCCCGAGCGCCATGCGATCCGTCGCAAGCTGCTCGAGATCTATGCGGGGCGCAAGGACGTCGCATCGTTCAACGAGCTTGCCCGCGAGATGTACGAGCAGGCCGGCGGCACCAACGAGGAATGGCCGGCAGTGGTCACCCTCGGCCTGTCGATCGATCCCGAGAATCCGCTCTACACCGGTCGCGACGATGGCGAGGCGGCGCGTGCCTCCGGTCTCGGCGCCGCGGGTGCGGTGGCGGGTGCCGCCGGGCTGATCGAGGCGCTCGATGCGCCACCCGGCGCCGGCGCCGACGAGCCCGATGCGCAGGCGGAATCCGACGCGATCAGCG
Organism: Burkholderiaceae bacterium; assembly: GCA_036724585.1. GTDB lineage: Bacteria > Pseudomonadota > Gammaproteobacteria > Burkholderiales > Burkholderiaceae_E > JAMLIN01. The sequence goes on from DAIMFM010000251.1 coordinate 1,263, forward strand.
ACCTCGATTTCTCGATCCCCGGCGATACGCAGGACGGCTTCGCCTCGACCACCGCGGCCGCCGGCGCCGCTCCCGATGCGCTCGACGACGGCGGCCTCGATTTCTCGATCGACATCGATTCGAGGATCGGCGAGGCGGACGAGTCCGAATCGGGGTCCTTCGCCGAGGACGCCATCGCCGACACCGAGCTGCCCGCGCTGGACCTGGGCGAGCCGGAACCCCTGGCAAGCCAGGACGATGCGGTACAGGCCGCCGGAACCGGCGAATCGGAACTGAGCCGTGCCCTGGACGGCCGCATCGACCTGCCTTCGCTCGACCTCGGCGATGACGACGGATTCACCACCACCGGCGTGCGGCGCACGGCGAGCGAAGTCGCCGCCGACCTGGGCGACTTCAACGTCGACATCCCGTCGCTCGAGACCTTGCGCGGGCCCGCCGATGTCGAGGCGACAGCGGTCGACCTCTCCTCGATCGGCCTCGACCTCTCCCCCGAGAACCTTTCGGGCCCGGGCGCGGGGGGCGACGCCAATCGCTGGCAGGAGATGGCGACCAAGCTCGACCTGGCCTCGGCCTACGAGGAAATCGGCGACAAGGAGGGTGCCCGCGAGCTGCTCGAGGAAGTGGTCCGCGGTGGCGACTCGGAACAACAACAGAAAGCACGATCGATGCTTTCAAAGATAAATTAGGTCCAGCCAGGGACCTTTGCACGGGGAAGCCTGGCTTCCCCGTTTTTGTCTGGACCGAGCCGCGTGCAGCGCATCGCCCTGACCCTCGCCTATGACGGCGCCCGTTTCGACGGCTGGCAGACGCAGCCGTCCGGGCGAACGGTGCAGGATGCGCTCGAGGCCTCGCTGGCGCAGATGGCGGGCCATCCGGTCCGGGTGGCCTGCGCGGGGCGTACGGATGCCGGCGTCCATGCGAGCGCGCAGGTGGCGCATTTCGACACCGCGGCGCAGCGCCCCCTCCAGGCCTGGGTGCGGGGGGTCAACGCCCGGCTGCCCGATGCCGTCGCGGTCCTCGACGCCCGCTTCGTGCCCGCCGGCTTCCACGCCCGCTACTCGGCCCTGCGGCGGCACTACGCCTACCTGCTGCATTGCGCGCCGGTCGCCCATCCGCTGCTGGCGGGTCGGGTCGGATGGGAGTTCCGGCCGGTCGACGTGGCGGCGATGCGCGCCGGCGCGGGCCACCTGCTCGGCGAGCACGACTTCAGTGCATTCCGGGCGGCACAATGCCAGGCGAAGACTCCCGTGCGCACGCTGGAGCGGCTGGCGGTGACTTCCCTCGGCGACATCGTGGTGCTGGAGTTCACCGCCAACGCGTTCCTGCACCACATGGTGCGCAACATCGTCGGGGCGCTGGTGGCGGTCGGGACCGGCCGGCGCCCGCCGGAATGGATCGCGCAGTTGCTCGCCTCGCGGGACCGGCGCCAGGCCGCGGCCACCTTCGCGGGTTCGGGCTTGTACCTGGCCGGTGTCGATTATGATGGGGAGACCGGCGCGCACGTCGGGCGCCCGCACGGACTGGGCGGACTGTCGGCGTTGTTCGGCTCGACGCCGGCGCCGGGCGGACCGGCGCCGGTGCAGGGCGGATCGGCGCCGTTGTCGATCCGAGCAGGGGATTCATCATGAGGACGAGGATCAAGTTTTGCGGGCTGGTGCGGGCGGTCGATGTCGAGGCCGCGGTGTCGCTCGGCGTCGATCTCGTCGGTTTCGTGTTCTATCCGCGCAGCCCCCGGGTGGTCGACGTCCAGGCCGCGGCGATGCTGCGCGCAAGGCTGCCGTCCTACGTGGGCGCCGTCGGGCTCTTCGTCAACGAGGTGCCGGCGCGGGTGGCGCAGATCGCCTTCGCGGCGCGCCTCGACCTCCTGCAGTTCCATGGCGACGAGTCGCCGGCGGTGTGCGCCGAAGCCGCGCGGCGAGCCGGCCTGCCGTGGTGGCGGGCGCAGCGGGTGGGCGACGGCGACGGTTTGCTAGAATCCCTCGCCAGCTACCGGGATGCCGAAGCCGTGCTGCTCGATGCCGATTCCAAGGCCTACGGCGGCAGCGGCGAATCCTTCGACTGGTCGGTCGTGCCCTCGGGATACGACCGGCCGATCGTGCTGGCGGGCGGGCTGACAGCCGAAACGGTGGGAGCGGGCATCGAGCGGCTCGCACCCATGGCGGTGGACGTCTCCAGCGGCATCCAGGGCGACGATCCCCGGACCAAGGATGCCGCCAGGATGGAGCGCTTCGTCGCCGCGGTGATGCACGCCGATGCCAGGCGGGCGGCCGGTTGACGGAACGCCCCACAACGCAGGAATCGATGAAGCCCTACGACCTACCAGACGCGAGGGGTCATTTCGGCCCCTATGGCGGCACTTTCGTTGCCGAGACGCTGATCCATGCGCTCGACGAACTGCGCGCCGCCTACGAGCGCTATCGCGACGATCCCGAGTTCGTCGCCGAGTTCCGCGACGAGCTGGAACACTTCGTGGGCCGGCCGAGCCCCATCTACCATGCGCGGCGCTGGTCGCAGCAGCTCGGTGGCGCGCAGATCCTGTTCAAGCGCGAGGACCTCAACCATACCGGCGCCCACAAGATCAACAACGTGATCGGCCAGGCGCTGCTCGCCAGGCGCATGGGCAAGCGACGCATCATCGCCGAGACGGGGGCCGGCCAGCACGGGGTCGCCACCGCGACGATCTGCGCGCGCTACGGGATGGAATGCATCGTCTACATGGGCGCCGAGGACGTCGATCGCCAGGCCCAGAACGTCTATCGCATGAAGCTGCTGGGGGCCACCGTGGTGCCGGTGGAATCCGGCTCGCGCACCCTGAAGGATGCGCTGAACGAAGCGATGCGCGACTGGGTCACCAACGTCGAGGACACCTTCTACATCATCGGCACCGTCGCCGGGCCCCATCCGTATCCGGCGATGGTGCGCGACTTCCAGTGCGTCATCGGCGAGGAATGCCGCTGGCAGATGCCCAGGCTGATGGGCCGCCAGCCCGACGTGGTGGTGGCCTGCGTGGGCGGCGGTTCCAACGCCATCGGCATCTTCCATCCGTACATCGACGAGCCCGGCGTCGAGCTCGTCGGG
>DAIMFM010000252.1:0-4338 GCA_036724585.1 Burkholderiaceae bacterium
CGAGCTTGCCCTGCATCAGCTGGAACTCGCCGATCGGCTGGCCGAACTGCTTGCGCTCGTGGACATAGGGAACCACCACGTCCATGCAGGCGCTCATGATGCCCAGCGGGCCCCCGGAGAGCACCGCCCGTTCGAAGTCGAGCCCGCTCATCAGGACGTTGACGCCGCGCCCGATGCCGGTCTCCGGATCGTCGCCGATGCCGCCGAGCACGTTCTCGGCCGGAACCTCGCAGTTGTCGAACACCAGTTCGCCCGTGGTGCTGCCGCGCATGCCCATCTTGTCGAGCTTCTGCGCCACGGAGAAACCGGGGAAGGTCTTCTCGACGAGGAAGGCGGTGATGCCGCGCGGGCCCGCGTCGATGTCGTTCTTGGCGTAGATGACGAGCACGTCGGCATCCGGTCCGTTGGTGATCCAGAACTTGGTGCCGTTGAGCACCCAGCGGTCGCCGCGGAAGTCGGCCCGCAGCTTCATCGAGACCACGTCGGAGCCGGCGCCCGCCTCGCTCATGGCCAGCGCCCCGATGTGCTCGCCGCTGACCAGCTTGGGCAGGTACTTGCGCTTCTGCGCCTCGGTGCCGTTGCGATTGATCTGGTTGACGCAGAGGTTGGAGTGGGCGCCATAGGACAGGCCGATCGCGGCCGAACCCCGGGAGATCTCCTCCATCGCCACGATGTGCGCGAGATAGCCCAGGTCGGTGCCGCCGTAGGCCTCGGGCACGGTGATGCCGAGCACCCCGAGTTCGCCCAGCTTGCGCCAGATATCGAGCGGGAAGTGGTCGTCGCGGTCCACCGCGCCGGCGATCGGCGTGATCTCGCGCGAGACGAACTGGCGGATCGCGTCGCGCAGGGCGTCGATATCCTCGCCGAGCCCGAAATCCAGTCCGGGAAGTTCTTGCATTGCTGGCTCCTTGGGTTGGGCGTCGCGCCGTGCCGGCCGCATCCGGGGCGCCTGCCCCGACCATGCTATCTTCGACGACCCACGAACAAGACGTCAATTCTCGACGGGCGGCGCCAGGAGCCGCCCGCGATGGAGCAGTCCGCATGAACCCGCTGGCCGATCGCCTGCCGCGCATCACCGAGCGCATCGAGGTGGCGCCGGGAATCTTCTGGCTGCGCATGCCCCTGCCCTTCGCGCTCGACCACATCAACCTCTGGCTCCTGCGCGACGAGTTCGAGGGCCGCAGCGGCTGGACACTCATCGACTGCGGCATCGCCTCCCAGCCGGTGCGTGAGGCCTGGGAGCGGCTGTTTGCCGAGGGCCTCGACGGACTGCCGATCCTGCGCCTGCTGTGCACCCATTCGCATCCCGACCACATCGGCATGGCCGACGAGCTGCACCGGCGCTTCGATGCGCCGCTCTGGATCAGCCAGGGCGAATACATGACGGCGCGCGTCCTCACCACGATGACGCCGGAGATGGACAGCGAATCGCAGGTCGCCCACTACCGCCGCCATGGCGTCGTCGACGAGGAGCAACTCGACGCACTGCGTGCCCGCGGGCGCACCTACTTCCGCAGCCTGGTGCCGTCGGTGCCGGACTGGTTCCGTCGCATCCGTGGCGGCGACAGCATCGCCATCGGCGGGCGCGACTTCCGCCTCATTCCCGGCGCCGGCCATTCGCCCGAGCACATCGCCCTCTATACCGAGGACGACGGCCGGCCGATCCTCATCTCGGGCGACATGGTCCTGCCGCGCATCTCCACCAACGTCTCGGTGTTCGAGATCGAACCCGAGGCCAATCCACTGGACTGGTACCTCGAGTCCCTGCGCGCCTACGATACCTGCGCCGCCGACACCCTGGTGCTGCCGTCGCACGGCAGGCCGTTCACCCGGCTGCATGTGCGCCTGGGGCAGCAGCACGACCACCACGCCGAGCGGCTCGAGGTGACCCGCGAGGCGGCCGCCGAGGCGCCGATCTCGGCCAGCGAGCTGATGCCGACGCTGTTCGGGCGGCGCTTCAACACGCACGAGCTCACCTTCGCGCTGGGCGAGGCGCTCGCCCACCTGCACGCGCTCTGGTACAGGGGCGAGCTGCGCCGCCGGGTCGACGACCGGGGCGTGGTGCGATTCGGTCGCTGAGCCGATTCGGCCGCCGGGCCGGGTTCAGACGACCGTCAGCGTCACGTCGATGTTGCCGCGCGTGGCGTTCGAATAGGGACAGACCTCGTGGGCCGCGGCGACCAGCTTCTCGGCCTCCGCGCGGTCCATGTCGGGCACGCTGATGCGCATCGCCACCTCGATGCCGAAGGCGCCCTCCTTGCCGGTGTGCGGGCCGATCGAGACATCGGCCTCGACCTTCGTATCGCCCGACAGCTTCGTTTTCTGGCGCGCCGCGACTGCGTTCATCGCCCCGAGGAAGCAGGCCGAGTAGCCGGCCGCGAACAGCTGCTCGGGATTGGTGCCGGCGCTGCCATCGCCACCCATTTCCCTGGGTGTGGCGAGTTGCACCTTCAGCGCGCCGTCGGACGATTCGCTCTTCCCGTTGCGTCCGCCGACGGACGTTGCGTGCGCGGTATAGGCTTTCTTGTCGATGGCCATGGGGCCCTCCTTGGATCATTGAACAATGAATGCGAGCCCCGAGCATCCCCGTATCGCCGAACCCCTGTCCACCGGCGGGGCATCGGGCACGTCATTCGCGGCATCGGCGCTCCCACGCCGGGCGCTCCCGCACACGACGCGCCGCGCCGCGCCGCTCAGGTCGCGTCGAAGACGCCCAGCGCGGCGAGCTGGCGCTCGGCGGCCTCGGCCCAGCCACGATTGGCGATCGGGCTCGCCGGGCTCGGATGCAGCACCGTCGCGATGTGCGGCAGCGCGCCGTCGCCGACGCGGCGACCGAGTGCCGCCGCGATCCGCCGGCAGGCGTAGCCGCCGATCCCGATCGCCCATTCCGGCGCCAGCTCGGCGAGCGCGCGGGCCAGGTGCGCGTCGCAGGCCTGCTGCAGCGGGTCGAGCTCGGCCCGGGGCAGCTTGTCGGGCGTGAGGTTGCGCCCGCTCTCCTCGAGGAAGACCAGTGGGCAGTAGTTGAGCACGAAGCAGTCGGAGAAGAAGGCTTCGGCGCTGCCGAAGCGTTGCGCCGCCCAGCCCCAGAGCCGCTTGCCGCTCACTTCCGAGCGCGGGCAGGCGAAGCCCAGGATGGGCCGCTTCGGATGCATCGTCACCGGCTGCCCGACCGGCGCGTCGATGCCCATCCAGTCGCGCACCGCCGCGATCTCGCCGAAGGGCACGCCGGTCTGCATCATGCCGAAGGGCCCCGGGTTCATGCCGACGAAGACCACCCGGCGGCGACCGTTGCCGTAGCGGCGCAGGTAGGCCTCGTGCGGCGCGAACGCGTACTCGAGCGGGTTGTAGACGAAGGCGACGGGCGGGGCGAAACGCATCGCGCCGAGCTGCGACGAGAGGCTGCGCGCGGCCTCGACCAGGGCGTGGGCTGACATGGGCGCCGATGATACCCGGCGCCCGGCGCCCGACGCCCGACGCTCAGCCGCGCACCCGCAGCGGCTCCGGCTCCAGCTCGGCGTTGGGTATCGACAGGGTGATCAGCGTCTGCGCCGCCCAGTAGCTGCCGAGCACGAGCAGCGGCGCGGCGCCGAATGGCGTATGGAAGCGATCGATCGCGAGCATCGCATCGGAGAACAGGAAGAGAGTGGCGCCCGCCGCCGCCCGCCGATTCTCGCGCAGGGCGGCGACCGCGGCGCGGGCATGGGCCTGGCCGACCATCACCCCGATCGCGAGCACGTAGGCGAACACCGGCAGGCGCAGCGCATCGGGCAGGGCGGGCCACAGGACCAGCAGGACCGCGCCGGCGACCACGCCGGCCGCCCCGAAGGGTTGCAGGCGCGGAAAGTAACCCACGCCCGTGGCGAATGCCGCGATGTAGCACAGGTGGGCGAGCAGGAAGGCGACGAGGCCGGCGAGAAAGAGCGAGGGTTCGATCAGCAGCGTATCGCCCACGAGCGACAGCAGCAGGCCCGTGGTGACCAGCCGGGCGTAGCGGTCGCCCCCCAGGCCGCGGCGCCAGGCCACCCAGCACAGCACGGCGGTGGTGAGCGGCTTGAAGATCCAGACCAGCCAGGCCTGGCCGGCGTACTGGCCGGCCAGCGTCAGGAGGGCGCCCGCGGCGACCACCGCCGCGAGCACCCGGGGTTCGCGCAATCTCATCGAGTCTCCGTGTCCATCGGGGCCGCCATGCCGTCCGGGCATGGCCATTGCCTCGTAGTCTGGGCGCGCGGCCGGCGAGCGACAAATAGCGCCGCCCGCAAGCAGTACCGCGCCAAGAAGCAAAATAGCAGCAAGGGGGCGCGCCGGTCGGGTGCAGGCGGCGCGGCCCAACCCCCGGGC
>DAIMFM010000253.1:0-4320 GCA_036724585.1 Burkholderiaceae bacterium
CCGTCGGGGGCCATAGCCGGTCCTGTACTTTCGGCCGCGACCCTGCCGCGGCCGCGGCCCCGGACGGGGCGGGAGGTGAGCCGGCGCAGGTGGATCTCGCGCTTGCCGCGCAGCACCGCCCGGGCGTCCGGCGCGAGGCGCAGCGCGCCGTAGGCGGCGAAGTCGACGAAGACGAGATCGAGCGCGATGCACTGGCGGATGCGCGCGCGCCATTCGCGTTCGTCGCCATCTGCGCCCCGAAGCGCTGGTCGGTGCGGTAGATGCACGACAGCAGCTTCTGGACGTCCACGGTGGCATCGTAGGTCGCGGGCGGCTCCAGGCAGTTGTCGCAGTTGCCGCAGCGCCACTGCGGCGGATGCTCCTCGCCGAAGTAGGCGAGCAGCCGCGCGCGCCGGCAGCCGGCGGTCTCGGCCAGGCCGAGCATGGCGTCCAGCTTCGCGCCCGACACCCGGCGCCAGGCATCGCTGCCCTCGGACTGCTCGATCATGCGGCGCTGCTGCACGACGTCGGACAGGCCATAGGCCATCCAGGCGTCGGCCGGTTCGCCGTCGCGCCCGGCGCGGCCCGTCTCCTGGTAGTAGCCCTCGATCGAGCGCGGCATGTCGAGGTGCGCGACGAAACGCACGTCGGGCTTGTCGATGCCCATCCCGAAGGCGATCGTGGCGACCATCACGAGCCCGTCCTCGCGCAGGAAGCGCTGCTGGTTGGCGGCGCGGTCCGCATTGTTCATCCCGGCGTGGTAGGGCAGGGCGCGCACGCCGACGCTGTCGAGATGCGCGGCGACCTGGTCGACCCGGGCGCGCGACAGGCAGTAGACGATGCCGGAGTTGCCGGCATGGCGTTGCGCGATGAAGTCCACCAGCTGGCGGCGGGCATCGCTGCGGTCGACGATGCGGTAGGTGATGTTCGGCCGGTCGAAGCTCGACACGAAGGTCCGGGCATCGTCCAGCGCCAGCGCCGAGACGATCTCGGCGCGGGTGGCCGGGTCGGCCGTGGCGGTCAGTGCGATGCGCGGCACCGTCGGGAAGCGCTCGTGCAGCACCGACAGCATGGCGTACTCGGGGCGGAAGTCGTGGCCCCATTGCGAGACGCAGTGCGCCTCGTCGATGGCGAACAGCGCGATCGGGCTGTCGGCGAGGAGCGCGAGGCAGCGCTCGGTGAGCAGGCGTTCGGGCGCGACATAGACGAGATCGAGCTCGCCCGCGCGCACCTGCGCCTCGACGGCGTGGGCCTGGGCCGCGCTGAGCTGGCTGTTGAGGCAGGCGGCCCGGACCCCGACGGCGGCCAGCGCGTCGACCTGGTCCTGCATCAGGGCGATCAGGGGCGACACGACGACGCCGACGCCATCGCGCAGCAGGGCGGGGATCTGGTAGCACAGGGACTTGCCGCCGCCGGTCGGCATCAGGACCAGGGCATCGCCGCCGGCGCAGACGTGTTCGATGATCGCGGCCTGGTCGCCGCGGAAGCCGGGATAGCCGAAGACCGTCCGGAGCCGCTCGAGCGCGCGGGCGCCGATCTCTCCGCGGGCCGGAAGTTCGTCGCTTGTATCGTCGCGTGTCGTATCGTCGCGTGTCGTGCTCATGCGGCGGCGCCGCCGGGGGCGGGACGGGGATTCATGGCAAACGGCGGGGAGGCTGCCCGGCGGCAGCTGCGCGCGGGGGCATGCGCGACGGCGGAAGGGTCGCGCGGCGGGACGGGAGGATCAGCGGCGACGCGGCGGCGGGCGACGATTGCCGCCCGGGCGGGGTCCGGCGCTGTCCTTGTGGCGAAAGCTGATGCGCCCCTTGGTGAGGTCGTAGGGCGAGAGCTCCATGGTCACCTTGTCGCCGGCGAGCACCCGGATGCGGTGTTTCTTCATCTTGCCCGAGACATAGGCATTGACCTCGATCCCGTTGTCGAGGATGACGCGGAAACGCGCGTCCGGCAGCATCTCGGCTACCGTTCCTTCCATCTCGATCAGTTCTTCCTTGGCCATCGGCAAATCCTGTAGGTTCGGTCGCGCATCGCCGCGCGCGGGGCGGGCTTGTCGGCCGACCGGGAACGCGTCGGCAACGGCCCGGGCCAGATCCGGCTGGCGCCCTTGCTTCGTGTGCTGCGCTGTCGATCGGTCGGGACGGCGAAGAGCCGATCGAGGGACGATCGGCATGGGGTACGTGGATCCGGTGCCGGATCGCGCCTGCGTGCGGTGCCGCCCGCGTGCCGTCCTGTCAACAGCCCATTATATCCGACAGCGCCGCCGGCTGCGTTATCCTCGGCGGACATCGGACAGCGACGGAGGGCCGGATGGCGAACGAGGGGTATCACGAACCGATCGACGAACTGAGCGACGAGACCCGCGACATGCACCGGGCGATCACCTCCCTGATGGAGGAATTCGAGGCCGTCGACTGGTACAACCAGCGCGTCGACGCCTGCAAGGATCCGGAGCTGCGCGCCATCCTCATCCACAACCGGGACGAGGAAAAGGAGCACGCCGCGATGGTGCTCGAGTGGATCCGCCGGCGCGATCCCGTCCTCGACCACGAGCTGCGCGACTTCCTCTTCACCGACAAGCCGCTCGACGCCCACGGCCACGATCACGACCACGACTAGGCGCGGCCCCGGGGCCAGTGCGCCGCCGCGACCTCGAGCACGCGGGCCTCGGCCTGCGGGTCGAGGCAGTCGATGACGATGCGCTCGGGCATCGAGCGCAGCCAGGTGAGCTGGCGCTTGGCGAGCTGGCGGGTGGCGGCCACCCCGCGCTCGACCAGGGGGCGCAGCGCCGGCTCGTGCGGATCGCGCGCCGAGTGCGGATCGAGGCCGGGATGCTCGTCCAGCCAGGCCCAGGCCTGGCGGTAGCCGACCGCGCGCATCGACGGCAGGCCGGGATGCAGGTCGCCCCGGGCCCGTAGCCGGGCGAGCTCGCCGAGCAGGCCGGCGGCGATCATCGCTTCGAAGCGCGCGGCGATCCGCCGGTGCAGCGCATCGCGACGCGAGGGTTCCAGGCTCACGATGACCAGCGGCGCCGGTGGCGTCGCACCGGCGAGCGGCGCCGCGTGCCATGCCGACAGGGGCCGGCCGGTCAGCTCGAAGACCTCCAGCGCGCGCTGGATGCGCTGCGAATCGCCGGGCGCAAGGCGGGCGGCGGTCGCCGGGTCCACCTCGGCCAGGCGCGCATGCAGGGCGGGCCAGCCCTGGGCCGCGGCCTGTGCATCGAGCCTTGCGCGTATCTCGGTATCGGCCGCCGGCAGGGCGGCGAGCCCGTCGGTAAAGGCCTTGATGTAGAGCATCGTGCCGCCCACCAGCAGGGGCAGCCTGCCCCGGGCGAGGATCCCGGCGCAGAGCCGGCGCGCGTCGCTGGCGAAGCGCGCCGCCGAATAGGCCTCGGTGGGTTCGAGGATGTCGATGAGATGGTGGGGGACGGCCGCGAGCTCGGCCGGCCCCGGCTTGGCGGTGCCGATGTCCATGCCGCGATAGACGAGGGCCGAGTCGACGCTGACGATCTCCACCGGATACCGTCTCGCGAGCGCCATCGATGCGGCGCTCTTGCCCGCGGCGGTCGGTCCGAGCAGCGCCAGGATGGGGGGCGTCCGCGCGACGGACGGTCCGGATGCTGAGCGTGGCTCGCCCACCGCGTCTCAGCGCCCGCGCAGGAACCAGCGATCGATCTCGCCGAGCGGCAGCTGCACCCAGGTGGGCCGGCCATGGTTGCACTGGTCGGCCGATGCCGTCGTCTCCATCTCGCGCAGCAGCGCATCCATCTCGCCGATCGAGAGCCGGCGATTGGCCCGCACCGCGCCATGGCAGGCCATGGTCGCCAGCAGCTCGTCGCGATGGGCCTCGATCGCCCGGCTCGAACCGTGCTCGCGCAACTCGTCGAGCACGTCGCGGGCGAGCGCCGCCGCATCGGCTCGCGCCAGGGCAAGCGGCACCCGGCGCACCGCGATGGTGGTCGGCGAGATCGGGTCGAGCTCGAGGCCCAGCGCCGCGACCCTCCTCGGCGCAGCGCGCCGCGAGCTCGTCGACCCGCAGGGTCACCGGAATGAGCAGGGGCTGGCTCTCCACCCCATGGGCGGCGGCCGCCTTGAGCTTCTCGTAGACGATGCGCTCGTGCGCCGCATGCATGTCGACCAGCACCAGGCCGGCGGCATTCTGCGCGAGGATGTAGATGCCATGGAGCTGCGCGATCGCGAAGCCGAGCGGCGGCATGTCGCCGGCGGCCGGATCGTTCCCGGGCTCCATGGCCGCGCTCCCGGTCGGCTCGAGCGCGGCGATCGCCGCGCGCACCGCCGCCAGGCCCGGGCCGGTGCCCGCCCCGGGGATCCGGTCCGGCCGGGACGC
>DAIMFM010000254.1:0-4294 GCA_036724585.1 Burkholderiaceae bacterium
GCCTTCTGCGCCGAGGACGCCACGATCATCCACGGCACCGTGTTCGACGAGGACATGGACGATTCGCTGCGGGTGACCGTGGTGGCGACCGGCATCGGCCCGCGTCCGGCGATCAAGCCCGTCCTGGTCCAGCGCACCGGCACCGATGATGCGCATGGCGCGATCGGCAACGCCGGCAGCTACGACCAGTACGAGCAGCCCGCCGTCTGGCGCAGCCCGCGCGGCAATGCGGCCGACCATGTGCGCGCGCTGGAGGACAGTGGGGTCGAGCGCTTCGACATCCCGGCCTTCCTGCGCAAGCAGGCCGACTGATGTCGGCGCCGGGGCGCGAGCCTGCGACCTTCGCGCCCCGGCGGCCCCACCCGGCCGCACCGGCCCGTCGGCGCGGCGCCGGTGCGTGTCCACGAGTGGCCGCGGGTTTATCGTGGCCGGCCTAGAATCCGGAGGTAGTCGACACCGACACCAGGGTCCTTCGGACCCGCCAGCACAGGAGCGAATTCCATGACGCTCAAGCCCGGCGACACCCTGCCCGAAGCCACCCTGTACGAATACATCGAGACCGAGCGCGACGGCTGCTCGGTCGGTCCCAACGCCTTCAAGGTTTCCGACCAGGTCCGCGGCCGCAAGATCGCGATCTTCGGCCTTCCGGGCGCCTTCACCCCGACCTGCTCGGCCCAGCACGTCCCGGGCTATGTCCGCGAAGCCGATGCCCTGCGCGCCAAGGGGGTCGACGAGATCTGGTGCGTCTCGGTCAACGACGCGTTCGTGATGGGCGCCTGGGGACGCGAGCAGGGCACGGAGGGCAAGGTGCGCATGATGGCCGACGGCTCGGGCGAGTTCACCCGCAAGCTGGGCCTCGAGCTCGATCTCACCGCCCGCGGGCTCGGCATGCGATCCAATCGCTACTCGATGCTGGTCGACGACGGCGTGGTCCGCAGCCTGTCGGTCGAGGCGCCCGGCAAGTTCGAGGTGTCCGACGCCAAGTCGATGCTGGCCCAGCTCGGCTGAGCACTTACCGGCGAACGCGATGCTGCGACAGCGAACCATCAAGGACCTGGTCAGCGCGACAGGCGTCGGGCTGCACTCGGGCCAGCGGGTGGAGCTGACGCTGCGCCCGGCGGCGGCCGGCACGGGAATCGTCTTCCGGCGAGTCGACCTGGAGCCGCCGGTGGAGATACCGGCCCGGCCGGAGCGGGTCACCGATACCCGCATGGCCTCCACCCTGACGGCCGCCGATACGGGCGAACTCGCGAAGGTCCGGGTGGCCACCGTCGAACACCTGATGGCGGCGGTCGCGGGGCTCGGGATCGACAACCTCTACGTGGACGTCACGGCCCCCGAGATTCCCATCCTCGACGGCTCGGCCGGGTCCTTCGTGTTCCTGATCCAGTCGGTCGGCATCGTCGAGCAGAACGCCCCCAAGCGTTTCCTGCGGGTGCTCCGGCCGGTGGAAGTGCGCGACGGCGACAAGTTCGCCCGGCTCGAGCCGCATTTCGGCTTCAAGCTGTCCTTCTCGATCGATTTTCGCCATCCGGCGATCGACGCCACCACCCAGAAGGTGGAGGTCGACTTCGCCACGACCTCGTTCGTGCGTGACGTGTCGCGGGCGCGCACCTTCGGCTTCATGCAGGACGTCGAGACCCTGCGCTCGCACGGACTGGCGCAGGGCGGCAGCTTCGACAACGCGATCGTGGTGGACGAGTATCGGGTGCTCAACGACGACGGGCTGCGTTCGGGCGACGAGTTCGTCAAGCACAAGATCCTCGATGCCATCGGCGACCTGTACCTGGTGGGCCATCCGCTGCTGGCGGCCTACACCGCCCACAAGTCGGGGCACGCCCTGAACAACCAGTTGCTGCGGGCGCTGCTCGCCGCGCAGGCGGCGGAAGTGGTGACGTTCGGCGAGCGGCGCGATGCGCCGCGGATGTTCGCGCTCGACTGGGGCATGGCCGGGTGAGGGCAGTGCGATGATCGCCGCGCTGCGCATCGTGCTCGCGGTCGGTTTCGGCTATGCGGGCGTCTATGCGCTGCTCTTCGTGTTTCGCCGCCGTCCCTCCGACCTGCGCCGCGCGCTGGTGGGCTTCAGCATTACCGCGGCGCTTGCCTTCATCTTCTTCCTCGGGATCGCGATCGAGCGGCTGGTGAGCGGCTAGCCCCCGCGTCGCGCCACCAGCCGGCGCAGCGCGTCGCGCAGCGGGGAGTCCTCGAGCCTGGCGCCGAGGTCGGCCAGGCTGCCGAGCGCCGCGGCGGGGATGCGCCGGTTGGCGACGGGCGGTCGGTCGGGTTGACGGGCGGCGCGTTGCGGCACGAAGCGGATTGTTTTAACCTCGGGCCAGTCTTGCAGCAAGGCCGAGCGCAGACTTGGTTCGGACTGCCGGCAGCGAGCGGCAGCGGCGGCACTGGGCGTCTGGAGCGTCAGCAGGCCGTCCTTGAGCGAGACCACGACGAGTCGCAGTCCGGGGCGAATCCCGGCGAGCGTCGACTGGATTCCGAGCAACGTGTCCACGTGCTGCATCGCACGGCGGTACTCCGGCGATCGATCGAGCCAGTCCCTGGCGGACTGCGGGGTGGGCAAGGGCATTGCTGGTCCAGTCGGGTTCAGGCGCTACCACCTTCGTGGGCGATTGCTTTGCAGTTCATATTCTTGCACCCCAGGCTGCGTTGCGCGAAGACCGTTTCGGTCAGCCGTTGGGCCGTGATCCTCGGGGTCGGCGCGCTGGCGCTCGGCCTGGTCACCATCTCGTCGGTGCTCACTTACTTCGTCACCTCGAAGTACGTAAGCGAGCGCTTGCTATCGACGTTTTCGCCGATTGGCGTGATCGGCACCGTTCCCGATGCGGTGCCTGCCGAGGAGCTGATCGACACCGATGCGGCCTACATGCGGGTGGGCGTGGGGGGCGAGGCCTCGCCGGAGCCGGTGGTCGAGATGGATTCCGAGTCCGAGGCCGATCGGCAGTCGGCCTTCCTGCGTCGCAACCTCGACGAACTCGCCCAGAAGCTGGGTCATGTGCAGGCGCGCCTGATGCGCCTCGATGCGCTGGGCCAGCGTGTGGCAACGATGGCGGGGGTCGAGGTCCGTCCGGCGGTAACGTTTGCCGGTGCGGCCGGGGGTGACCCCGACGTCGCCGTCGCCGCCGGTGGTCCCGATACCCCGGCCGCCGGCCCGGACGATGCCACGATGGGCAAGACGCCGGTGACCGAGGAGAATGCCGCCCGGGCGGCCGCCCTCGAGGAGGCGGTCGAGGCGGCCGCGGCGGGGGCCGCGACGGACAAGCCGGTGACGCCGGGCAAGCCGGTCAAGGTCAAGGGCGCCGCCGAGGTGACCCGCGCCGCCGAGGTGACCCGTGCCGACGAGGCGACCAGGCTGGGTGATGCCGACATGGGCCAGGGCGGGCCGCTGCTGCCGGACCATGGGGCGCTCACCGTCGAGGAGCTCGACCAGGCCATCGCGGAAGTCGCCCGGACGCTCGAGCAGCGCACCGACCAGCTCAACCTGATCGAGTCGGAGTTCCTCTTCCAGCGCGCGGCCTCGCGCCTGGTGCCCACGGCCAGGCCGCTGGCGAGCGGCTACATGGCTTCGCGCTTCGGGCGCCGGGTCGATCCGCTGAGCGGGAGGCGCGCCCGCCACGAGGGCCTGGATTTCGCTGCCCCGCGTGGCACCCCGATTCTCGCCGCCGGCCCGGGCGTGGTCGTCGTGGCCGGGCGCCACCATGCCTACGGCAACCAGGTCGACATCGACCACGGCGATGGCCTGGTGACGCGCTACGCGCATGCCCGCAAGCTCTTCGTGAAGGTCGGCGACATCGTCCACCAGGGGGACAAGATCGCCGAGGTCGGCTCGACCGGTCGCTCGACGGGTCCCCACCTGCATTTCGAGGTCCGCATCGACGACGTGCCCTACGATCCCATGAAGTTCCTCGGCAATCCGCTCGCCTTCGAGCGCGCCCGCCAGGCGATCGCGGCCTCCGACTGAGGCCGCCCCGGCCCGAGGCCGGCGGGGCCCGCGTGTTAAACTGGCACGATTTTCCCTGACCGGGAAACGGCCGGCGCCTTGCCGGCCGCACCCCCTTCGGACCGCATGATCCAGACGCTCCTGACCAAGGTGTTCGGCAGCCGCAACCAGCGGATGCTCAAGGGCTATCGCAAGGTCGTCGAACGAATCAACCAGCTCGAAAGCGGGCTTGAACCCCTGTCCGACGCCGAGCTCGTCGCCAAGACCGATGAGTTCCGCCAGCGCATCGCCGACGGCGCCAGCCTCGATTCGCTCCTGCCCGCGGCCTTCGCGGTCTGCCGC
>DAIMFM010000255.1:0-4287 GCA_036724585.1 Burkholderiaceae bacterium
CAGATCACCAGGCCCTTGCAGCGCTCCTCGGCGATCTCGACGGCCTTGAGCAGGCCGTCGACGACACCCGGCCCGATGGCATGCACCTTGGTGCGGATCGAAACGATGAGCACCTCGTCGAGGCCGGGCTCGTCGAGCGTCCAGAGACGGATGGAATCGTCCTCGAAGACGGTCGTGCCGGCGGTGTGGCCGCTCGGCGCGTCGGCGCCGGCCACGCTCGCCCGGAAGAGCTGGCGGCGGTAGACCGGCAGCTCCCGCGGCGGCACGAACTCGCCGCGCGCGGCCGACCAGGAGCCCTCCGGCTGGTGCACCCCACCGCGCTCGGCCACCGGCCCCTCGAACACCCAGGCGGGCAGCTCGACCGACGCCATCGCCTCGCCCGCGGCGATGTCGTCGCGGATCCATTCGGCGACCTGCCGCCAGCCCGCCTGCTGCCAGACCTCGAACGGCCCCTGCTGCTGGCCGAAGCCGAAACGCATCGCGAGGTCGAGGTCGCGGGCGTTGTCGGCAATCTCCTCGAGCTTGGTCGCCGCGTAGTGCATGCCGTCGCGCAGGACGGCCCAGACGAAGCGCGCCTGCGGGTTCTTCGATTCCCGCAGCAGGGAGAGCCGCTCGCCCCAGGTCTTCTTCTTGAGGATGCGGGCGACGGTCTCGTCGGCCTTGCCGCCGGCCGGGACGTACTCGCCCTTCGCCGGATCGAGGCGCAGGATCGCCTTGCCTTCCTTGCGATAGAACCCCGCCCCGCTCTTCTGGCCCAGCGCACCCTTCTCGACCAGGCCCGCCACCACCGCCGGCGTCCTGTAGGCGGCGGCGAACGGGTCGTCGCCGAGATTGTCCTCCATCGTCCTGATGACATGCGCCAGCGTATCGATGCCGACCACGTCGGCCGTGCGGAACGTGCCGGACTTCGCCCGGCCGAGCTTCGCGCCGGTGAGGTCGTCGACGACGTCGTAGGTCAGCCCGAACTTCTCCGCCTCGTGGATGGCCGCCAGCATGCTGAAGATACCGACGCGGTTGGCGATGAAGTTCGGCGTGTCCTTCGCGCGGATGCAACCCTTGCCGAGCACGGTCGTGAGGAAGGTCTCGAGCCGGTCGAGGATGGCCGGGTCGGTGTCGGCGGTCGGGATCAGCTCGACCAGGTGCATGTAGCGCGGCGGATTGAAGAAGTGCACGCCGCAGAAGCGCTTGCGCAGTTGCGCATCGAAGCCTTCGGCCAGTGCCGTGATGGACAGCCCCGAGGTATTCGTCGCGAACACCGCATCGGCCGCCAGGTGCGGCGCGACCTTCTCGTAGAGCGCATGCTTCCAGTCCATGCGTTCGGCGATCGCCTCGATCACCAGGTCGCAATCGGCGAGCCGCGCCAGGTCCTCGTCATAGTTGGCGGGCACGATCCAGTCGGCGAGGTCGGGATGCGCGAGCGGCGCGGGCTTGAGCTTGCGCAGGCCGGCGATCGCCCGCTCGATGCCCGCGTTGGGCGGCCCTTCCTTCGCGGGCAGGTCGTAGAGCAGCACGTCGACGCGCGCGCCGGCGAGGTGCGCCGCGATCTGCGCGCCCATCACGCCTGCGCCCAGCACCGCGACTTTCCTGATGATCGGATTGGACACGACGGCCCTCCTGTGCAAATGGGGTGATCAGGGTTGGCGGACCCAGGTCTGGGTCCGGCCGAAGATCGGCATGCCGACGAAGCCACGCACCTCGAGCTTGCCGCCGTCCTCGATGGTGCGCAGCTGGCTGCGGTAGCTCTTGCCGTTGTTGGGGTCGAGGATGGTGCCGCCCTCCCACCAGTCGCCGACCTTGCGCAGGCCCTCGAGGATCTGCATGCCGCGTATCGGTTGGCCCCGCAGCTCGCCTTCGCACTGGTCGCAGACCGCGTCGGCGCGACCCGGCGTGAGGATCGACTCGATCCGCCCGCGCAGTTCGCCGTCGACCTCCTCGATGCGGATGAGGGCCTTGGCTTCGCCGGTCTTGTCGTCGATGTTCTTCCACAGGCCCGCCGGCGAATCGGTGCCGGCCGTCGCCGGGCCGATGGCGGCAAGGGAGAAGGCGATGGCCAGTGCCGCCGCCAGCCCCGGGACCCCGCCCACGCAAGGAAATCTCCGCACGGCGGGTACCCTCAGAATAGCTCGGCGTCGAGCGCCATCAGGTTGGCCGCGCCGGAGCGGGCCGAGCGCATCAGGCCGGCCGTCTCGGGCATGAGGCGGGCGAAGTAGAAGCGCGCCACGTGCAGCTTGGCCTCGTAGAAGCGATCGCCCGAGTCGCGCCTGGCCAGGGCGACCTTGGCCATGCGGGCCCAGAAGTAGCCGAGCACGAGGTGGCCGATCACCCGCAGGTAGTCGGCCGATGCGGCGCCCGCTTCCTCCGGGTCCTGCATCGCCTTCATGCCGATCTCCATGGTGAACTTCTCGACCTTGCCGGCGAGTTCGGCGAGCGGATCGATGAACTCCGCCATGTCCTCGTCGGTGCCTTCGGACTCGATCAGGTCGCGCACCAGCTGGCCGAAGCGGCGCAGCTTCGCGCCGGCGTCGCCGAGGACCTTGCGCCCGATCAGGTCGAGCGCCTGCACGCCGTTGGTCCCTTCGTAGATCATGTTGATGCGGGCATCGCGCACGTACTGCTCCATGCCCCATTCGCGGATGTAGCCGTGGCCGCCGAAGACCTGCTGGGCGAGCGTGGCCGACTGGTAGCCGTTGTCGGTGAGGAAAGCCTTGACCACCGGCGTGAGCAGCGCAAGCGTGTCCTCCGCCTCGTCGCGCCGTTCCTCGTCGGGATGGGCGGCGGCGATGTCGGCCTGCAACCCGAGCCAGAGCGCGAAGGCGCGCGAACCCTCGATCCAGGCCCGCTGCGTGAGGAGCATGCGGCGCACGTCGGGATGGACGATGATCGGGTCGGCCGGCTTGTCCGGCTCCTTGGGCCCGGACAGCGAGCGCATCTGCAGCCGGTCCCTCGCGTAGTCGGCGGCGTTCTGGTAGGCGACCTCCATCAGGCCGAGCGACTGGATGCCGACGCCGATCCGTGCCGCGTTCATCATCACGAACATGGCGCTCAGGCCCTTGTTGGGCTCGCCCACCAGCGTGCCGACCGCATCCTCGAAGTTCATCTCGCAGGTCGCGTTGCCGTGGATCCCCATCTTCTCCTCGATGCGCGCGCACTTCACGCCATTGCGCGCGCCCGGCCTGCCTTCGCTGTCGGGCAGGAACTTCGGCACGATGAACAGCGAGATTCCCTTGGTGCCCTCCGGCGCGGCGGGCAGGCGCGCGAGCACGAGATGGACGATGTTCTCGGCGAGGTCGTGCTCGCCGGAGGAGATGAAGATCTTGTTGCCGGTGATGCGGTAGGTGCCGTCGGACTGCGGCTCGGCGCGGCTGCGCAGGATGCCGAGGTCGGTACCGCAATGGGGCTCGGTCAGGCACATGGTGCCGGTCCACTCACCCGATACCAGCTTGGGCAGGTAGGTCGACTTCTGCTCGTCGGTGCCGTGCGCGAGCAGCGCCTCGTAGGCGCCGTGGGTGAGGCCCGGATACATCGCCCAGGCCTGGTTGGCCGAGTTCAGCATCTCCTGCAGCGCGAGCCCCGCCACGATGGGCATGCCCTGGCCACCGTATGCCGGGTCGCTGGTGAGGGTCGGCCAGCCGGCTTCGCGGAACTGGTCCCAGGCCGCCTTGAAGCCTTCCGGTATCCGCACGACGCCATCGCCTTCGTAGCGGCAGCCCTCCTCGTCGCCGCTGCGATTGAGCGGAAAGAGGATCTCGCTGCAGAACTTGCCGCCCTCCTCGAGGACCTGGTCGAGCAGCTCGCGGTTGACCTCGGCATGGGCGGGCAGTTGCGCGAGTTCGCTCTCGACGTCGAGGAGCTCGTGCAGGACGAACTGCATGTCGCGCAGGGGAGCTTGGTACTGGGGCATGTGGTCTCCGTGGGATCTTCGTGAAGTTAGCTCGCGGCCGCGCCGTTTCAGGCGACGCTGCGGTCGTCAGCAGGGGAATCGGGCCCGGCCGCGGCGGCGGCCGTGCCGGCGCGGCGCGCGTCGATGATCCGGGCGATGGCGCGGCCGGCCCTCTCGGCGGCCGTGGGGCTCGCGAGCAGGCGGGAATCGTGGTGGAGGACGAGGATGACGCCGTAGATGTCGAAGATCATCTCGGAGACGTCCGTGTCGGCGCGCAGTTCGCCCGTGTCGATCGCCAGCTGGATGGCCTTCGACAAGGCGCCCTTCCAGGCCCGGATCATGGCGACGAGTTCGTCGCGGACCGCGCCGGGGCGGTCGTCGTACTCGGCGGCGCACGAGATCCAGAG
>DAIMFM010000256.1:0-1015 GCA_036724585.1 Burkholderiaceae bacterium
GCGTGAGCGACCAGACGGCGACCAGCGCGACCAGCAGCACCACGCTCTCCATCAGGGTGTCGTAGGCACGGAATGCGAGGAGCACTGCGGTGACCGGGTTCTCGAGGCCGGACTCGGCAAGGTGTCCCCGGACCCGTTCATTGAGCCCCGCTTCTTCCCCGGGCAACGCGAGCATGGCAAGGATGAGCATGACCGTCACGAATCCCGCTGCCAGCGCGGCGCCGAGCCGGGACCAGACCGGCAGGGGAGGCTCGTCCCTCGCCCCGAACCGCTGCTCGATCAGGAACCACGCCCCGACCAGGAGAACCCCGGTTAGCCCCGCCCCGATGGCGGCCTCCGCGAGCGCCACATCGACGGCGATGAGCTGCGCCACTGACGCGGCCGCGAGTACCGCAAGAAGCCAGACGAGGCCGAGCTTGGCGATGCTCCAGCTGTCGGGCATCTGGAATGCGAGCCCGATCGCGATCAGGCCAAGCCCGAGATTGTCGGCCTTCGTGAGCGCGTGGAGCCGGCTGTGGGCGTCCGGGAACCGCAGCAGGCCGACCGTTCCGGCGATGAAGAAAGCCACGCCCGCGGTGACGAACAGGACCGTCGCGATATCCGCCGCGTTCATGGTTCCTCCTCCTCGGGGTCGCCTGCGCCGTCCGCGCTCACGGACTTGACGAACGCGACGGCGGCGAACGCGGCGAGAAGTGCCAGCACCAGCGCCACGTCGATCATCGACACATTGCGGCTAGCCCCCGCCAGCAGCAACGCGACTGCCACACCGCTCGTCCCGATGAGCTGCGCGCCCATGATGCGGTCGGCGCGCGAGGGACCGACGTGGAGGCGGACCAGGCTCCCGACGACGGAAAGGAGCACGGCGAAGGCGGCCAGATACAGGAACGCCGTCACGGCTTCGCCCGAACCCCGTTTCGCATGCGTAGGGCCGCGGCGATCCGATCCTCTTCCCGGCGCAGGTACCGGACCATGTCCTGGCGCCGATCCAGGCAGTGAACGTAGACCAGGTCCCCTT
>DAIMFM010000256.1:1132-4265 GCA_036724585.1 Burkholderiaceae bacterium
AGGGTGGGCTCGCTGCCGAACGAAACCCGGGCAAGCCCGGGAGGCAGGACCGTTCGATAGGCGATCCATCCCTGGTCGAGCGGCATGCGCGGATGGAGCGCCCGGCGGGCGACATCGATGCCGCCGAGGCAGGAGCGCGCCAGGAATCCGGGAATCATCGCGATGACGGCGAGCGGACCGACGCGCCTCTCACCGGGCGGCAGGAGCGCAACGCTCGTCCAGGCCGCTCCTGCGGCAGCCACCGCACCGAATGGCAAGCCGGACGGAACGCCGCGGCTCAGGATGAGCCAGAAGATGGCGAACACGGCAAAGCGCGCCAGCAGGATGAACAACATCCCGGTTCCTCCATGACGATTCATGTCGCCGCCATCCTCCCGTCCGTGAAGGCGGGGCTTCGTGCAGCGAGCCAGGCGTCGAGATCGGCCAGCACGCGCGCGCGATCCTCGGCGCGCTCGTTGAAGACCTCGTGCCAGAGCTCGTCGTACCAGTGCAGCGTGACGCGGCCGGCCGGCGCCCGGTCGGCGAAGCGCCGGCTGCCGGCCGGTGCGACGAGGGCGTCGTCGCCGGCCACCAGCAGGAGCGTATCGACCGCGAGCCGGTCGGCCGCGGCGATCACCTCGCGACTCGCGGCGGCCAGCCAGCCCACGAGCCGCGCGCTGACCCGGTCGTGCACCAGCGGGTCCGAGAGATACGCCTCGCCCACCGCGGGATCGTGCGAGATCCTGCGCGGATCGAGCCCGTTGCCGATGGTCCGGCCCGGCGCGATCCGCAGCATCGTCGCGAGCATGAGGCGCTGCAGGCGATTGAGCCCCGGGTCCAGCGCGGGCGATGACAACACCAGCGCGGCAACCGGCAGCCGGCGCAGCACGACGAGCTGGGCGGCGAGCGCACCACCCATGCTGTGGCCGAGCAGGACGGGCCGTCGCCCGAGTTCACGCGCGAAGCGCCCCACCAGGTCGGCAGCGTCCTCGACCAGTGCATCGCTGCGCGGAATGCTGCCGCGCACCCCGGGCGAGCGCCCGTGGCCGTGGTGGTCGTGCGCCCTCACCTGCCAGCCGCGCGCGGCGAGCCAGGCGGCGAGTGCCTCGTAGCGACCACAGTGCTCGCCCAGGCCATGCAGGAGGTAGATGCCGCCGCCATGGGGCTCGGTCGGCCACCAGTGTCGCCCGAACAGCAGCTCGCCGTCGGACATCCTCCAGCTGTGCTCCTCGCACCGGATCTCGCTCATCGATGGCATCCACGGACGGGTTGTCAGATCGTTCGGACCCGGCGGGTTCCATCAGCCGGATCCCATCAGCCGGACTCCACCTCGGCAGTCGCCTGCGCTGCACGCCGAGTGCCTGCCTGCGGATTATCGCCGCCCGGCTGCAGCGGCGCGAGCGCCGGGCCGGAATGCCAGCGCGACAGCAGACCGCTGCGCCGGGAGGCCGCCGCCTCGATGGCGCGCGCCTTGACCGGGCCGAAGCCCCGGATCGACAGCGGCAGGGATGCGATCTCCACCGCGAGGTCCAGCCGGGCGGCATCGAGCCGCGGCAGGATCTCGACCTCCAGCAGCTGCTCGTACTCGTCGATGAGCGCCCGCTCGACCCGGCGCTCGGCAAGGCGACCGAAGGGATCGAAGCGCGTGCCGCGCAGGCGCTTGCCGTGCGCCAGCATGCGCAGCACCGGGAGGATCCAGGGACCGAACGAGATCTTGCGCGGCCGGCCGGTGCGCGGGTCGATCCGCGCCAGCAGTGGCGGCGCCAGGTGCAGGCGCGGCGACCAGTCGCCTTCGAAGGTCTCCTCGAGGCGCCGGCGAAAGGCGGGATCGACCTGGAGCCGGGCGACCTCGTACTCGTCCTTGTAGGCGAGCAGCTTGAACCAGGACTTCGCCACCGCCCTGGCGAGCGGCAGCTCGCCTTCGGCGCCATTCGCAGCGCCCGCCGCGTCGGCACCGCCGCGGACCTCGCGCTCGCGTCGGGCCACCTTGTCGACCAGCGCGCGGAAACGTTCCGCATAGGCCGCATCCTGGTAGCCGACCAGGAACTCGGCGCGCGGCTCGACCACGGAGGCGAGCGTTTCCACCTGCTCACCGGCCTCGTTGCCATCGCCGGTGCCGGCTGCATCCAGGCCGGCCAGTTTCCGCACCCGTTCGGGCCACTCCGCCATGCGCCGCCCCCATTCGAAGGCGGCGAGGTTGCTCGCGACGGCCACCGCATTGAGCTCGATCGCGCGCTCGATCGCCTGCCGCGCGAGCGGGATCCAGCCCTTCTGCCAGGCGAATCCGAGCAGCAGCGGATTGGCATAGATCGCGTCGCCCATCAGGGCGGCTGCGATGTCGGTCGCGGCGATGTAGCTGACCGAGTCGGGCCCGGCCGCATCGGCCAGGTTGGCCTCGAGGCCGCGCGCGGGCAGGCGCCAGTCGGGATTGCGCAGGAAATCCGCGGTGGGCGCCACGTCCGCATTGACGACCACCCGCGTGAGGCCGGGACGCATCCGGGCGAGCGCATCGTTGCCGGCGGCCACGACGAGGTCCGCCCCGATCACGACGTCGGCCTCGCCGGTGCCGATGCGGGTGCCGTGGAGCTGCTCGGGCGTGCGCGCCATCTGCACGTGCGAGGTGACGGCGCCGCCTTTCTGCGCCAGCCCGGCCATGTCGAGCACCGACACGCCGAAGCCCTCGAGATGCGCCGCCATGCCGAGCAGCTGGCCGATGGTGACGACGCCGGTGCCGCCGACGCCGGCCACCAGCAGGCCGAAGACCGGGCGGTCGGCCTCGAAGCCGGGAAGCGGCGGCTCGGGCAGCGCGGGCAGCGCGGTGTCCGGCCCCGCCTTGCCCTGCGGCCGGCGCAGGCCTCCGCCCTCGATCGTCACGAAGCTGGGGCAGAAGCCCTTGAGGCAGGAATAGTCCTTGTTGCACGAGGACTGGTTGATGCGCCGCTTGCGACCGAACACGGTCTCCACCGGTTCGACCGACACGCAGGACGACTGCACGCTGCAGTCGCCGCAACCCTCGCAGACGAGTTCGTTGATGACCACCCGTCGCGCCGGGTCGGGGTAGCCCGGCCTGCCGGCGACCACGCGCGTGCGGCGGCGCCGCTTCTCGGATGCGCAGGTCTGGTCGTAGACGAGGACGGTGCAGCCCGGTGTCTCG
>DAIMFM010000257.1:0-3746 GCA_036724585.1 Burkholderiaceae bacterium
TTCTACGCCGAATCCGGCGGCCAGGTCGGCGATCGCGGCGAGATCACCCAGGGCAGTTCGTGCCTGTCGCTGTTCCGGGTGGACGACACGCAGAAGATCCAGGCCGATGTCTATGGCCACCATGGCGAGCTCGTCACCGGCGAGATCGCCGTCGGCGATACCGTCCATGCCCGCGTCGACGGGACGGCGCGCGCCCGCACCATGCGCAACCATTCCGCGACCCACCTGATGCACAAGGCCTTGCGCGAGGTGCTCGGCGGCCATGTGCAGCAGAAGGGCTCGCTGGTGGACGCCGAGAAGACCCGCTTCGACTTCAGCCACAACGCGCCCATGACGCGCGACGAGATCCGCCGCGTCGAGCGGATCGTCAACCGGGAGATCCTCGAGAACACCGCGGTCGAGGCCCGGCTCATGGGTTACGACGAAGCCGTGCGCGGTGGGGCGATGGCCCTGTTCGGCGAGAAGTACGGCGACGAGGTGAGGGTGCTCGACATCGGCAGCTCGCGCGAGCTGTGCGGCGGCACCCATGTCAGCCGGACCGGCGACATCGGCCTGTTCCGCATCGTCTACGAGGGCGGTGTCGCCGCCGGCATACGCCGCGTCGAGGCGATCACCGGGGACCTCGCGTTCGAACGGGTCCAGGCCGAGGAGGCCCTGCTCGCCGGCGCCGCCGGCCTGCTCAAGGTACCGGTCGCCGAACTCGGCACCAGGCTCGGGCAGGTGCTCGAATCCAGTCGTGCGCTCGAGAAGGAGCTCGCCCGGCTCAAGTCGAAGGTGGCCGCGTCGCAGGGCGCCGACCTCGCGCAGCAGGCTCGTGAGGTCGGCGGCGTTCGCGTGCTCGCCGCCCGGCTCGAGGGCGCCGACGTCAAGGCCTTGCGCGAGACGATGGACAAGCTCAAGGACAAGCTGGGATCGGCGATCATCGTCCTCGGGTCCGATCTCGGGGGGCGGGTGAGCCTGATCGCCGGCGTCACGCCCGATCTCACCGCGCGCTACAAGGCCGGCGAGATCGTCAACCATGTCGCCCGCCAGGTCGGCGGCAAGGGTGGCGGGCGCCCCGACATGGCGCAGGCCGGCGGCACCGACGTCGCGGCGCTGCCCCAGGCCCTGGCAAGCGTCGAGGCCCTGGTGTCGGAACGCGGCTGAGAGGCGGAGAACGAACCGACATGAGTGATTCCATCGCATTCGACCTCGAGGTCGACGCCAGCGGGCTCAACTGCCCCCTGCCCATCCTGCGCGCCAAGAAGGCCCTGTCGACGCTGGCCAGCGGCCAGGTGCTGAAGGTGGTGGCCACCGACCCGGGCTCGAAGCGCGACTTCCAGCAGTTCACCCGGCAGTCGGGCCACGAGCTCGTCGGCGTGCAGGAGGCCGGCCGCAGCTGGACCTTCTTCGTCCGGCACCGCTGAGGGTCGCGGGGCCCTGGCGATGCCTGCGCGCGGGGCGCCCCGGATCGATCCCGCCGAGGTCGAGGTCACGGCGGTCAGGGCGCAGGGCGCGGGCGGCCAGAACGTCAACAAGGTCGCCAGCGCCATCCACCTTCGCTACGACATCGGCGCATCCTCGCTGCCGGCGCCGGTGCGCGAGCGACTGCTCGCGTTGCGCGACACCCGGATCGGCGCCGACGGCGTCGTGGTGATCAAGGCGCAGCGCTTTCGCACGCGCGAGCGCAACCTGGCCGATGCCCTCCAACGCCTGCAGGGCCTGGTCGACCGGGTCGCGGCGCCACCACGCCCGCGGCTGCCCACCCGGCCGAGCCTGGCGTCGAAGCGGCGCCGTCTCGAGGAGAAGCGCCGGCGCGGCGAGCTCAAGGCGCGCCGCGCCGGCGGCGAATAGCCTCAGTTCACGATCCCGGCGAAGAAGTCGCGGGCGATGCGGGCGCAGAAGGGCGCGAGCGCGATGTGGTAGGCGTCCTCGTTGCCGGGCAGCACGAACAGGGAGCGGAAGTTCAGGTACAGCGAGCTGTCGGTGCCGCCCGGGATCGTGGCGCCGCTGTCGAAATCGAAGACCGTCACCGCGACGCCGGCTGCGGCGAACGCCTGTTGCGCGAGTCGCGTATTGTCGAAGTAGACCACGGTGTCCTCGCCGCCGCCGCAAAGGGCCATGCGGCCACTGGGCGCCCAGTCGCGCAGGTCGTTGGCGGCGACATCCTGGCGCAGCGCATTGGCCGGATCGAGCAGGTAGTTGTCGACATAGGCGGGCTGCATGAGGTAGGGCTGGCCTTCCGAGACGAGGAGGTGCTCGGGCAGCAGGCCCTGCTCGATCGCGCCGTTCGAGCCGATCGTGCCCGGGAAGATCCCGAGGGCGGTCCGGTCGTAGGGTGGCACGAACAGCTCGGCCGGCGTGGTGAAGACATTGCCGTAGGAGCGCTGGTAGCTCTCCACGAGGAAGGGCAGCAGGCGGGAGGCGCCATCGGTCGGATCACCGCCCAGCATCCGGTCCAGCGTGTAGCTTAGGGCGTAGGGCCCCGACATCGGGAACGACGCGTCCACCTCGAACTCGTCCGCATGCGCGCGCTCGATCTCGCGATGCGTCGCCATCGCGACATAGCCGCCCTGGGAATAGCCCGTCAGGTACAGCGCCCGGGGCGCCGGCTCGCCGCGGGCCGCGAGGAACTGGCGCGCCGCGCGCAGCGAATCGATGGCGTCCGCGGCCTGAGCCTGGGCGTTCAGGTAGGGATGGTAGTCGAGCGTGGAGCCGCCGTAGCCGGTGTAGTCGGGGGCGACGACCGCATAGCCGTGGGCGGCGAGCACCGCCAGCGCGATGCCGCCGAAGACTTCCTCGCTGGTGAGCACGCTGTAGTCGCGCGCCGTGGCCGTGCCGTGCGCCCACATCACGAGGGGGCGGGGCGCCTGGCAGGCCGGGGCCTCGCCTACCGGGATGGCGATCCCGCCGGTCGCGTTGACCGGTTCGCCGGCGCCGCCGATGGTCTGGTATTCGATCGCATGCAGCTCGACGTCGCAGACCGCTTCACCGACCACGTCGCGCAGCAGGAATCGCTCCGGGCCGGAAGCGGTGAGCTCGTCGATCTGGGCGCGGGTGCGCAACTGGTAGGGGGCGCTCGAGAGCAGCGCGCCGCGTTGCGCGGCCGGTTCGCTGGGCTCGCTGACCGGCGGGGGTGGCGGCGGCGCCGCTTCCTCGTCGTCGTCGCCGGAGCCGCAGGCGGCGACGACAAGCGCAACGGCAAGGCAGGTGGCGAACCGCGGGAGGCGGCGCATCGGCAACGACATCGGCATGCGGGAATCCTCGAACCGGCCCGGGCGCCGGGCCGACGAGGCTCCGCCAGCAAACCGGGTGCCCGAGCCGCTTCGCGGACCCGGCGCTAGTCGAGGCGCCGCAGCTGCTCGACGAGCCTGGCGCGCAGCGACTCGAACCCGGCGAGACGCTCGCGTTCCTGTGACACGATGGCCGCCGGGGCGCGCTCGGCGAACCTGGGGTTGCCGAGCTTGGCGCCGGCCCGGGCGATCTCGCCCTCGACCCGCGCGATCTCGCGTCCCAGGCGTTCGCGTTCGGCGGCGACGTCGATCTCGATGCGAAGCATCAGCCGCGACTGGCCGACGATCTGCACCGGCGCCGGCGAATCGGTCGGCAGCGAGTCGACCAGCTCGACGTCGGAGAGGCGCGCGAGCGCCTTGAGGTAGGGTGCCCATGCGCCGAGCTGGCCGGCGTCGCCTTCGGCGACCAGCGGCAGGCGCTGCGCCGGCGACAGGCCCATCTCGCCGCGCAATGCCCGGCAGGCGTCCACCACG
>DAIMFM010000257.1:3756-4255 GCA_036724585.1 Burkholderiaceae bacterium
CCCAGGCCTCGGCGGCCTCGTCGATCCGCCCCGGATCGCCGAGCGGCGCGCATTGCGTCATGATCGAGTAGCGTCGCGCGGCGCGCGCCGCTTCCAGTTCGGCGTCGGCAAGCACCTGTTCGCCGCGCTCGCCGTAGCGATGGGCGAGCGGCGCGACCTTCTGCCAGAGCTCCTCGGTGATGAACGGGATCAGCGGATGGGCGAGCCGCAGGCTTGCCTCGAGCACGCGCAGCAGGGTGCGCCGGGTGGCGCGCTGGCGCGCGTCGTCGGGGTCGGCGAGCTGCACCTTGGCGACTTCGAGGTACCAGTCGCAGTATTCGTTCCAGACGAACTCGTAGATGGTCCGGGCCACGAGGTCGAAACGGTAGTCGGCATAGTGCGCCTCGACCTCCCCGGCCACGCGGGCGAAGCGCGAGGCGATCCAGCGGTCGGCGGGGGAGAAGTCGAGATGGCCGCCGGGGCCGCAGTCGGCGGCCGCATGCGCCTCGACCCCGCAGTC
>DAIMFM010000258.1:0-1026 GCA_036724585.1 Burkholderiaceae bacterium
GCATGCGAGCCCGCCGTCGCGAGCCGCCATACCGGATACCAGGTGGGCGGGACATCCCCCTTCGGCTGCCGCAAGGCGCTGCCCGTCTACGTCGAGGGCAGCATCCTCGGGCTCGAGCGCATCTACATCAATGGCGGCCGCCGAGGCTACCTGCTCGGCATCGAACCGGCCGTGCTCGAGGCGCTGCTCGCGCCCAGGCCGGTGGCCTGCGCACTGGAGACCTGATGGCCACCCTCCTGCCCTGGCTGGCGATCGTCCTCGCCTACCTCGTCGGCTCGATTTCATTCGCCGTGCTGGTCAGCCGGGCGATGGGCCTCGAGGACCCACGCAGCTACGGCTCCGGCAACCCCGGCGCGACCAATGTGCTGCGCACCGGCAACCGCCGCGCCGCGATCCTCACGCTGCTCGGCGACGCCGCCAAGGGCTGGGTGGCGGTGTTCGCCGCCCGCCTGCTCGCCGTCCCGCTCGGCTTCGGCGAATGGACGATCGCCGCCGTCGCCCTCGCGGTGTTCCTCGGGCATCTCTATCCGGTGTTCTTCCGCTTCCGGGGCGGCAAGGGCGTGGCCACCGCCGCCGGGGTCCTGCTCGCGATATCGCCGGTGCTCGGCGTGGCGACGCTGGTCCTCTGGCTGGCCGTGGCCGCGGCCTTTCGCTATTCCTCGCTCGCCGCGCTGCTCGCGGCCCTCTTCGCGCCCCTGTGCCACGCTTTCCTGTTCGGGGCGGGACCGATCTCGATCGCCATCCTGCTGATGTCGATGCTGCTCATCTGGCGCCACCGCGCCAATATCGGCAAGCTCATCGCGGGCACCGAGTCCCGGATCGGTGGCAGCCGCGACCGCGCCTGAGGCCGGCTCAGGCCGGCCCGGGCCGGGAGACGGGCGCCCCCAAGGATTCCAGCGGCCAGCGCGGCCGGACATCGAAGCCGGCCGGGACGGCGCCTTCGCCGGCGGCGAGCCGCAAGGCGCCCGCCAGCGCGATCATCGCGCCGTTGTCGGTGCACAGTGCCAGGGGCGGGAAGAACACCTC
>DAIMFM010000258.1:1036-2254 GCA_036724585.1 Burkholderiaceae bacterium
GGCGATTGGCGCTCACGCCGCCGGCGATGACCAGCCGGCCGGTGCCGGAGGCCTCGACGGCGTCGGCGGCCTTGGTGGCGAGCACCTCGGTGATCGCATCCTCGATCTCGCGGGCGAGGTCGGCGCTCGCCTGGGCATCGAGCCCGTCCGGCCCGGCCCGCCGGACCTGGTTCAGCACCGCCGTCTTCAGTCCGCTGAAGCTGAAATCGGCATTGTCCGAGCGCAGCATCGGCCGCGGCAGCCTGAACACGCCGGGCCGGCCCGACTCGGCCAGGCGCGAGATCGCCGGGCCGCCGGGGTAGCCCAGGCCCATCAGCTTCGCGCTCTTGTCGAAGGCCTCGCCGGCGGCATCGTCTAGGGTGTCGCCCAGCAGCCGGTAGACGCCCACCGCCTCGACGTGCATCAACTGGGTATGGCCGCCCGAGCAGAGCAGGGCGACGAAGGGAAAGGCCGGGGCGTCGTCGGCGAGCAGCGGCGACAGGATGTGGCCCTCGAGGTGGTGGATGCCGATCGCCGGCTTGCCCAGGGCGAAGGCCGCGGCGGACCCGAAGGCGGCCCCCACCAGCAGCGCGCCGGCCAGGCCCGGTCCGGCGGTATAGGCAATGGCGTCGACCGACGCGAAGGGGATGCCGGCCGTCTCGCAGACCTGGCGCGCGAGCCGGGGCAGGCGGCGGATGTGGTCGCGCGAGGCGAGCTCCGGGACCACGCCGCCATAGCGCTCGTGCATCGCGACCTGCGAATGCAGCGCCTGGCCGAGGAGGCCGGCGCCGGTATCGTAGAGGGCGACGCCGGTCTCGTCGCAGGAGGTTTCGATGCCGAGCACGAGCATGGCCCGATTGTATGGGAGCCGTGGCCAGGCTTGGCAAAACAGGGTCCGACGCAGTATAATCGCGGGTTCTGCAAACAGGAATGTAGATGCCTACTGTACGAATCAAGGAAAACGAGCCATTCGATGTGGCCCTGCGTCGCTTCAAGCGCACCATCGAGAAGGCCGGCGTGATCACCGAGCTGCGGTCGCGCGAGTACTACGAGAAGCCGACCGCCGAGCGCAAGCGCAAGAAGGCTGCCGCGGTCAAGCGCCACTTCAAGCGCCTGCGCAGCCAGATGCTGCCCAAGAAGCTCTACTGATCCTGCCCCGCGCCAGACAAGCCCGCCCGCAGCGGGCTTTTTGCGTCTGCAGCCCGGGCGGCCCATGGAGCGCCATGGAGGCAGGGCCAT
>DAIMFM010000258.1:2354-4236 GCA_036724585.1 Burkholderiaceae bacterium
GCAAGGAGGCGAGAATGGACCTGAAGGCACGGATCAACGAGGACATGAAGGTCGCCATGCGCAACCGCGAGGCGGCGCGCCTGTCGACCATCCGCCTGCTGGTCGCGGCGATAAGGCAGCGAGAGATCGACGAGCGGGTCACGCTCGACGAGGCGCAGACGCTGGCCGTCGTCGAGAAGCTGGTCAAGCAGCGCCGCGAGTCGGCGAACCAGTACGAGGGCGCGGGCCGCGAGGACCTGGCCGCGAAGGAGCGGGCCGAGATCGAGGTGCTCTCGGCCTACCTGCCCGAGGCGGCCGATCCGGCCGAGGTCGCCGCCGCGATCGACGCAGCCATCACCGAGGCCGGCGCGTCCGGCCCGCGCGACATGGGCAAGGTGATGAACCTGCTGCGCGCTAAACTGGCGGGAAGGGCCGACCTTGCCGCAGTGTCCGCCCGAGTCAGGGAGCGCCTCGCCGGCTCCTGCGGTGCACCCGCCTGCGTCTGGGGCGCACCCGCCTGCGTCCGGGGCGCACCCGCATGCGTGGACGGGGCGCCTGACCGAGGAGGGAATCCCGGCTTGATCCCGCAGCCCTTCATCGACGACCTGCTCGCGCGCACCGACATCGCGGATGTCGTGGGGCGCTACGTGAAGCTGCGCCGCGCCGGCGCCAACCTGCTCGGCCTGTGTCCCTTCCACGCCGAGAAGTCCCCCTCGTTCACCGTCAGCCCGACCAAGCAGTTCTTCCACTGCTTCGGCTGCGGCGCGCACGGCAGCGCGATCGGCTTCCTGATGGACCATGCCGGCCTCGGCTTCGTCGATGCGGTGGCCGAGCTCGCCCAGCAGGCGGGACTCGAGGTGCCGCGCGAGCGCGGCGACGAGCCGCAGCAGCGGCGCGACCCCGGCGTCCTGGAGTCCCTCGCCGCCGCGGCGCGCTTCTACAAGCGCCGGCTCGTCGACAGCCCCCGGGCCATCGCCTACCTGAAGGCGCGGGGCCTGTCCGGCGCCACCGCGGCACGCTACGCCATCGGCTATGCGCCCGAAGGCTGGCGTCCGCTGGAGGCGGCGGTGGCCGACTACGCCGCGCCGGCCCTGCTCGGCGCCGGCCTCGTGATCGAGCCCGAGGGCGACGACGGCCTGGCGCCGCCGCCCGAGAAGCGCAGGCGCTACGACCGGTTCCGCGACCGCATCATGTTCCCGATCCGCAATCCCCGGGGCCAGGTGATCGGTTTCGGCGGGCGCATCCTCGACCGGGGCGAGCCCAAGTACCTGAATTCGCCCGAGACCGCGGCGTTCTCGAAGGGGCGTGAGCTCTACGGCCTGTACGAGGCGCGCGACGCCTTGCGCCGCGAGGGCCATGCGATCGTCGTCGAAGGCTACATGGACGTGGTCATGCTCGCCGAGCACGGGGTCGGCAACGCGGTGGCCACCCTGGGCACCGCCACCACCGGCGACCATGTCCGCAAGCTGCTGCGCCTGGTCGACCGGATCGTGTTCGCCTTCGACGGGGATGCCGCCGGGCGCAAGGCGGCGTGGCGCGCCCTGCGCAACTGCCTGCCGCACGCGAGCGACATCAAGCGCATCGACTTCATGTTCCTGCCCGCCGAGCACGATCCGGACAGCTTCGTGCGCGAACACGGCGCCGACGGTTTCGCCGCCGCGGTGGCCGCGGCCACGCCGCTCTCGGCCTACATGCTGCAGGCCCTGCGCGACGGCAACGACCTCGATACCGCCGAGGGTCGCGCACGGATGCTCGCCCAGGCCGCCCCGCTGCTCGAGGAGCTCGGGGTGCCCGGCCTGCGCCTGCAGATCGGGCATGCGCTCGCGGCGCAGGCCGGCATCGGGCGCGAGGAACTCGATGCCTACCTGGCCGAGGCCGCAGCTGGCCGGGAAGCCGGGGCGGG
>DAIMFM010000259.1:0-4223 GCA_036724585.1 Burkholderiaceae bacterium
CGACCTCATCTCCTGGGGGGCAATCGGGGCGCGCACCACCGAATCGCAGGTGCACCGCGAGCTCGCCTCGGGAATGTCCTGCCCGATGGGCTTCAAGAACGGCACCGACGGCAGCCTGCGGATCGCGTTCGAGGCGATCAAGGCGGCGTCGCAGCCGCATCATTTCCTGTCGGTGACCAAGGGCGGGATCTCGGCGATCGTCTCGACCAACGGCAACGAGGACTGCCACGTGATCCTGCGCGGCGGCCGCCAGCCCAACTTCGATGCGGCTTCCGTGGACGCCGCCTGCAACGAGGCCGCCGAGGCCGCGCTCGCCTGCCGGCTGATGATCGACGCCAGCCACGGCAACAGCCGCAAGAACCACCAGAACCAGCCCGGGGTGGTCGAGGACGTCGCCGGCCAGATCGCGGGCGGCGACCACCGCATCTTCGGGCTGATGATCGAGAGCCACCTGGTGGCCGGGCGCCAGGACCTCAAGCCCGGCGAGCCGCTGACCTATGGCCAGAGCATCACCGACGCCTGCGTCGGCTGGGAGGACACCGTGCCCATGCTCGAGCAGCTGGCGCAGGCCGTCGTCCGGCGTCGCCTGGCGCAAGGCGACTGATCCCCTGCCGACGGGCGCTGCGGGCCGCCATTCGTCGGATCGGCAAGGCCGTTTCCGGTGCGACCGGCGTCTTCCCCGACGAGAAGTGCTATAAGTCAAGGACAAATGTCCGGAGTGCCCCATGGAAACTGCGCAGGGATCTGAACAGCGCGCCGGGACGGGCGCCGCCACGGCGACCCGTCGCACGCCGCACGAGCGACTGCTCGCGCTCGGCCTGAAGCCGGTCGGGCGCGCGACCGAATACGCCGACCAGATCTACAGCCTGATGGCGAAGACGCCCCTGTTCTCTGGCCTGGACATCGACGAGACCCGCAAGCTCGGCGCCTTCATGTATGTCTACGAGGCGCCCCCGGGCGTGACCGTCATCAACGAGGGCGAGACCGGGGACTTCATGGTCCTGCTCATGGAAGGCATGGTCGACGTCCTGAGGCGCAATCGCTACAACTACCCGTCGCGCATCGCCGTCGCCCAGGCCGGTCATGCGCTGGGCGAGATGTCGATGTTCGACGGCGAGCCGCGCTTCGCGTCCTGCGTCACCCTCGACAACAGCCGGCTCGCCGTGCTCACGCGCGACGCGCTCATGCTCGTGCTCTCCGACCTGCGCCAGACCAGCGCCAAGCTGGTCTCCTACCTCGAGGCCGCGCGCGAAGCCTAGGAGTCCGGGGCCGCGCTCGACGCCTGGGGGTCCCGCCTCGGCTTTCCGGTGCCGGTCCCCGCGCCGCGCTCGCGGTTCCACATGACGTCGCCGCGCCCCGCTGCGCGGTTGGCCAGGCGCGAGAGCACGAAGAGCAGGTCCGAGAGCCGGTTCAGGTAGGCGCGGGGCTCGCGGCGCACCGTCGCATGCCTGGAAAGCGCGACCACCGAGCGCTCGGCACGCCGCGCGATCGTGCGTGCCAGGTGGGCGAGCGCCGCCGCCCGGCAGCCGCCGGGCAGCACGAACTCCTGGAGTGCGGGGAGGCCGGCGTTGGATTCGGCGATCGTCTCGTCGAGCCAGTCGATGCGGGCGGGCGCGAGGTTCTCGTAGCCCGGGATGCAGAGTTCGCCGCCGAGTTCGAACAGGTCGTGCTGGATCTCGACGAGCGTCGTCGCCATCGCCTCGGGCAGGGGCTCGACCAGCAGCAGGCCGATCGCGGCGTTGAGTTCGTCCACGTCGCCCATGGCGGCGATGCGCGGATCGTCCTTGCCGGTCCGCGAGCCGTCGCCGAGCCCGGTCGTGCCGTCGTCCCCGGTGCGTGTCGTGATGCGGCTCAGTCGCTTGCCCATGAAACGGTCCTCGTCATCGATGTGGTGCATGGACGCCGGCGCCCCGATCCATGACAATGCGCGCCATCGATCGAAGCTTCGGACGGGCGTCCCCGATGGCCATTATCGACGCGAAACCGGTCCGGGTACTGCTGTTCGACCTCGGCGGCGTGCTCATCGAGATCGATCCACGGCGATCCTACGAGTACTGGGCCCGCGCGGCCGGCGTCGATGTCGCGGTCCTGCGCGGCCGGTCGATCTGCGAGGCGGACTTCCAGCGCCACGAGCGAGGCGAGATCAGCGAGGCGGCCTTCTTCGAGGCCCTGCGTGCCCGGCTCGGATTGCGCCTGGACGACGCCACGATCGCCGCGGGCTGGAACGCGCGGCTCGGCCAGGCGATCCCCGAGGCCCGCGCCCAGCTAGAGCGGGCGGCCGCGATGCTGCCGGCCTATCTCTTCAGCAACTCGAACCGCACCCATCGCGACCACTGGGCGGCGCGGCACGAGCGCATGCTGGCGCTGTTCGCCGGCAGCTTCGTCTCCTGCGACATCGGCAGGCGCAAGCCCGAGCCGCTGGCCTTCATGGAAGTGGCCGGCCTCATCGGCTGCGCGCCGGGCCAGATGCTCTTCTTCGACGACCTGGCCGAGAATGTCGAAGGCGCCCGGCTCGCCGGCCTGCAGGCAGTGCGGGTACGCGACGCCGCCGATATCGCCCAGGCGCTCGATGCCATCGAGCAGGCGCTGCCGCCCGGCGGTGTATCTTCAGGATTGCACGCATCGAGGAGGCCACGCCATGAATGATCCGAAACCCGCGCTCGAGGCCCTGCGTCGGCCCGTGCCGGCCGAACTCGTCGAAGAGCTGCGTAGCCGCTTCGCCGAGCGCTTTTCCACCGCCGCGGCGGTGCGCGAGCATCACGGCCGCGACGAATCGCCCTTCGATGCGATGCCGCCCGATGCGGTGGTCCATGCCCTCGACGCCGACGATGTGGCCGCGGTGGTCGGCGCATGTGCCCGCCACCGGGTGCCGGTCATCCCCTACGGCGTGGGCACCTCGCTCGAGGGCCACCTGCTCGCGGTGCAGGGCGGCATCAGCATCGACCTGTCGCAGATGAACCGGGTCGTGTCGATCAATGCCGAGGACCTGACGGCGACGGTCGAGCCGGGCGTGACGCGCAAGCAGCTCAACGATGCCCTGAAGGACACCGGCCTGTTCTTCCCGATCGATCCGGGCGCCGATGCGAGCATCGGCGGCATGACCGCCACCCGCGCGTCGGGGACCAATGCGGTCCGCTACGGCAGCATGCGCGAGAACGTGCTCGGCCTGGAAGTGGTGACGCCGTCCGGCGAGCGGATCCGCACCGGCACCCGCGCGCGCAAGTCGGCCGCCGGCTACGATCTCACCCGGCTCTTCGTGGGCTCGGAAGGCACGCTGGGCGTCGTCACCGAGATCACGCTGCGTCTCTACCCGCAGCCCGAGGCGCTGTCGGCCGCGACCGTGAGCTTCCCGACCGTGCGCGGCGCGGTCGATACGGTCATCCAGACCATCCAGCTCGGCGTGCCGGTGGCCCGCTCCGAGTTCCTCGATGCTTCCTCGGTACGCGCGATCAACGCCTACAGCAAGCTCGAGCTGCGCGAGCAGACCACGCTCTTCTTCGAGTTCCACGGCTCGGAGGCCGGCGTCGCCGAACAGGCGCGCACGGTGCAGGAGATCGCCCGTGACAACGGCGGCGAGGACTTCGAATGGGCGACGCGGCCCGAGGATCGCAGCCGGCTCTGGAACGCCCGCCACAACGCCTACTTCGCCGGCCTGCAGCTGCGCCCGGGTGCCCGCGCGATCACGACCGATACCTGCGTGCCGATCTCGCGCCTGGCCGATTCGCTCATCGGCGCGCACGAGATCCTCGCGCGCGCCAAGGTTCCGACGGCGATCCTCGGCCATGTCGGCGACGGCAACTTCCACTGCATGCTGCTCGTCGATCCGGACGACCCCGCCGAGATGGCCGAATGCGAGCGGCTCAATGCCGAGATCGTGCGCCTCGCGGTGTCGATGGACGGCACCTGCACCGGCGAGCACGGCATCGGACTGCACAAGATCGAATTCCTGCGCGAGGAGGCGGGCGATGGCGCGATCGCCATGATGCGCAGCATCAAGCAGGCGCTCGACCCCGACAACATCATGAACCCGGGGAAGATCTTCACGCTCTAGGAGCGTCGCGCATTCGCGCAGGCCCAGCCGTCGGGGGCCTCGGCGGCGACGAGGGCGTCGACCAGCGACGCATCGCCCACTTCGCCCTGGAGGCGATCGGCCGCGGCGTAGACGATCTGTTCCTCCTTGGGATTGTGGATCTGCAACTGCCGCAGGAGCTCACCGCAATCGG
>DAIMFM010000260.1:0-337 GCA_036724585.1 Burkholderiaceae bacterium
GGACGACGAGCCAGCCGAGGAACCGGTTCGGTCCCTCGCTGCGGGCGGTGGCATACATCAGTGCGGCGCACGGCAGCAGCACGAGGCCGGCGACGAGCAGCAGGCGCGCGGGCAGGCCGAGCAGCCTGCCCAGCGCTTCGGCGAAGGAGATCAGCAGGAGGCCCATGGCGAGGCAGGTGAGGGCGTCCATGCGAAAGATGGTGCGCAGGCCGGCGATGCCGTGCAGCCTGCTTCGGGTGATGGCATGTTCTGTCATGATGTTTCCACAATGGGTCGGGCTGTTGGTGCTGCGATCTTCCGGCGGCCGGTGAGGCGCGTCGATTACCCGGGAGGTAGT
>DAIMFM010000260.1:363-2784 GCA_036724585.1 Burkholderiaceae bacterium
CATCCGCGACGCGCGGCCGGACGAAGCCGTGCTCCTGGGCGCGATCGCCTTCGAATCGAAGGCCTACTGGGGCTACGGTCCGGCCCTCATGGCCGGCTGGCGCGAGGACCTCGTTCCGCGCCTTGAGCCGATGGACCGCCGACCGGCCTTCGTCGCCGAGCGAGCCGGCGTGGTGGCGGGCTTCGGCCAGGTCGTGCTCGAGGGCGATGTGCCGGAGCTGGCCCATCTGTGGGTGCGCCCCGCCTTCATCGGGCGCGGCATCGGCCGGGCCCTGCTCGATCACGCCACCGCGATGCTGCTCGGCCGGGGCTACGCACGCATGCGCATCGACGCCGATCCCAACGCCGAAGCCTTCTATCGTCACTGCGGGGCACGGCGCGCGGGCGTGGTCGCCGCCCCGATCGCCGGCGAACCCGACCGCGTCCGCCCGCAGATGACGCTCATCCTGGCGCCGCAGGCGCCACCATCCATGAACGACGGGAGATCCCGATGAAAGCCGTTGCACTCGATACCCCGCTGCCGGTCGACGACCCCGCCTGCCTGCACGACGTGGAGCTCCCGGATCCCGAACCGGGGCCGCGCGACCTGCTGGTCGAGGTCCGCGCCGTCTCGGTCAACCCGCTCGACACGAAGATGCGGATGCGCTCGCGGCCCAGGCCCGGGCAATGGGCGATCCTCGGCTGGGATGCGGCCGGGGTGGTTCGTGCCACGGGCGCCGAAGTGTCGCTGTTCGCCCCCGGCGACCGGGTCTGGTATGCCGGCGCGATCGACCGGCCGGGCTGCAATGCGCAGCTCCATTGCGTCGACGAGCGCATCGTCGGCCGGATGCCGGCCAGCCTCGACTTCCCGGCCGCGGCCGCGATGCCGCTGACGACCATCACCGCCTGGGAGATGCTCTTCGACCGCCTGCGCCTCGCGCGTGACGGGGAGCGCGACCGCTCGCTGCTGGTCATCGGCGCGGCCGGCGGCGTCGGCTCGATGATGGTCCAGCTCGCCCGCCAGCTGACCGGGCTCACGGTGATCGCCACCGCTTCGCGACCGGAGACGGAACGCTGGGTGCGGGAACTGGGCGCCCACCATGTGCTCGACCATTCCAGGCCGCTCGCGGCCGAGGTCCGCGACGCCGGCCTGCCCGCGCCCGACTACGTGGTGAGCCTGACCCATACGGCGCAGCACTTCCCCCAGGTCGCCGAACTGATCGCGCCGCAGGGCCGCTTCGGCCTGATCGACGAGCCGCCGACCGGATCGATCGACGTCGGCCTGCTCAAGCGCAAGTGCGCCTCGCTGCACTGGGAGTCGATGTTCACCCGCTCGTTGCTGCGCACGCCCGACATGATCGAGCAGCACCGCCTGCTGTGCGAGGTCGCCGGGCTGGTCGCCGCCGGCCGGGTACGTTCCACCATGACGGAGGACTTCGGCGGCATCGATGCCGCCAACCTGCGTCGGGCCCATGCCTTGCTCGAATCGGGCCGCGCCCTCGGCAAGGTCGTGCTCGCCGGTTTCGGCGACTGAGCCGGCCGCCCGCGGGGCGCGTGGCAGGGCGGCGGAAACGGCTATAACGGCTATTCTTGGGAACCGCCAGGACACACTTCAGCGAGACCGGCCGACCATGTCCTTCCATACCCCGCTCGCACTCTGCGGACCCCTGCGCCAGCCGCGGCAGATGCTCGCCGACCAGGAATACGGCGGCCATGCCTCGCTGCACGACGACGCCATGGCCGAGCGGCTCGGCTTTCGCGCCGGCCCGATCGAGGGGCCGACCCATTTCAGCCAGTTCGTGCCCCTGCTGGCCCAGATCTGGGGCCAGGCCTGGTTCGAACGGGGCTGCCTCTCGGCGCACTACCGGAACATGGTGGTCGAGGGCGAATCGGTGCGTGCCTTCGTGGAGATCCCGCCAGCCGGCGTGACCCGCACCCGCGCCTGGGCCGAGAAGGCCGACGGCACCCCGGTGCTCGAGGCGAGCGCGAGCCTCGGCCCGGAACATGGCGAGACCCTCCTGGAGGCGCGGCTCGCGAAGCTGCGGCCGCCGGGCGAGCTGAGGATCCTCGCCGACCTGCGCGTCGGCATGACCGGTCGCGCCGACGAGCGGGTGCGCATGGACCCCGACCAGCACATGGGCCACCTGTATCCGTTCACGCTGGAACAGAAGCTCGCGAACATCACCGAGAACTCCGCCTGGTACTCCGACCCCGCGGCCTCGCCCTGGGGCCGGGCGATCATCCCGCTCGAGATGGTCAGCGTGCTCGCCAACTACACCAGCCGCGAGGCCGGCTTCCCGGTGAAGGGGCCGGCGGTGGGGCTTTTCGCCGACCAGGAGATCCGCATGGTCGACGGTCCCCTGTTCGTCGGGGAAACCTACCTCGTCCGGCGCGAGGTGGTGGCCCTGTCCGAGAGCCGGAGGACCGAGTCGTACTGGGTGCG
>DAIMFM010000260.1:2794-4184 GCA_036724585.1 Burkholderiaceae bacterium
AAGCCGCATCCTCGATGCCGCGGGCGAGCGGCTCAAGGCCGAGATGCTGCTCAACCATGCGAGCCTCAAGCACTCCTATGCCGGCCATGCCGGTGCCGGCGAGGCACCCTGAATGGCCCTGGAAGACTACTTCGCGACCGGCTCCGACTTCTGGACCGTCCTGCTCCATCTCTCCGTGGCGCTCGTCGCCGGCGCGCTGATCGGCATCGAGCGCAGCTACCACGGCCGCCCCGCCGGCTTTCGTACCCACGCGCTCGTCTGCCTTGCCTCGAGCCTGCTGATGCTGGTGACGCTCTACCAGTGGAAGTGGCTGCCCGGCGTGCCCATGGACACGGTGCGAACCGACCCGACGCGCATGGCGCAGGGCATCATGACCGGCATCGGCTTCCTCGGCGCCGGGGTCATCTTCAAGGAAGGCGTCACGGTCCGTGGCCTGACGACGGCGGCCTCCATCTGGGTCACGGCCGCGATCGGGATCCTGATCGGCGTCGGCTTCTTCACGCCGGCCCTGATCGCCACGCTCTTCACGCTCGGCACGCTCTCGGTGTTCCGCTGGATGGAGGACCGCATGCCCTCGCACCACTATGCGCACCATGCGATCCTGTTCCGCCGCGACGACGTGATGCCCGAGATCGAACTGCGACAGCTGCTCGGCTCCATGGATTTCACGATCGCGAACATGAGCTATCGCGTCGCCGAAAGCGGCGAGTTCTTCGAGTACCGGATGATCATCCGCACCGGCGATCCGCGAAACCATGCCCGGCTCGCCGGCGCCCTGTCGCACAACGCGCAGGTACGCTCCTTCAGGATCTCGCCGACCGGCGACTGAACGCCGGCAGGCACGACAGCACCGGAGACCGTCCATGACCACCATGCCCGTGGCGCGCCCGAGCACCCAGATGGCGCCGCCGGTCCGCCTCGCGCGCGCCTTCGACGACCCGGCCGGCGTCGTCGAACTGATCCATCGTGGCGCGCCCTACAAGACCATCGCCGCGGTCCAGCGCCAGCCCGACCAGCGTCCCTGCGCCGCCTGGTTCCGCAACTTCTGGGCGCTCGGCGGCAAGGTCCTGTTCGACGGGGCGGAACCCTTCTTCCGGAATCCCCATTTCATTGCGGCGGCACGGCGCTCGTTCGGTGCCGAGGTGGTGCGGCCATGGGCGATGATGACCAACCTGAACCTGCCGGCCGCCGGCGCGCCGCCGCACCTCGACCTGCCGTTCTTCCGGGGGCTGCACCAGCGCGAGGTCCCGGGCTGGATGCTGACGCCGATGGGTTATTCGGGCCTGTTCCAGGAATGGGCGATTCCCGTGGCCTCGGCAATCACCTGGTTCTACGACGGCCCCGGCGGCGAGTTCGATGCGGAAGTTCCCGTGGAGCCCATTGTGATCGA
>DAIMFM010000261.1:0-1383 GCA_036724585.1 Burkholderiaceae bacterium
AGGCGGCCATCCCGGCCAGCGCATGCAGGACGACGACGGCGAGGGCCGCGGGCACGCCGTCGCGCCAGCGCGCGCGCGGAATGAACGGGTTGCCGTGCGCATCGGTGGCCGGCGGGAGTTGCGCAGAATCTTTGGTGGGCACGGTTGGCCCCGCTGCGTATCGCGCGGGGATGGAGCGGGAGTGCTGGAGATGAGATCGATTCGCATTCTATACGAATCGACCGCCGTCGTGAAAGGCGGGCGGGTTCGCGGCCTTGCGCGCGGGGAAGGGCGCGCAACGCGATGCCGGCACAACGAAAAAGGGGTTGGCGCTTGCGGCCAACCCCTTGGTTTTCCTGGTAGGTCGTGCCGGGCTCGAACCGGCGACCAACGGATTAAAAGTCCGGTGCTCTACCAACTGAGCTAACGACCCGGTGCATTCGGTCCTGTGAATGCGAAGCTCGCTACTATAGCGCCGAAACCGGGTGGCGGTCAATGCGCCATGGGCCCCGACACCATGCTTCGAAGCAGCGTGCGCCCGAGCGCGCGAAGGCTGTCGCTCAGGCGGCGTCGAGCGCCGCGAGGAGCCTGTCGGTGCGCCAGGCCTGGTAGCGCACGCCGAGGAAGCCGCCGGCCACGATCGCCCCGAAGGCCAGGAGGGAGCCGAGCGAGAGGGTGGACAGGCCGGTGATGCCCT
This sequence comes from Burkholderiaceae bacterium, assembly GCA_036724585.1. Taxonomy (GTDB): domain Bacteria; phylum Pseudomonadota; class Gammaproteobacteria; order Burkholderiales; family Burkholderiaceae_E; genus JAMLIN01. Next base: position 677 of record DAIMFM010000261.1, read on the forward strand.
GGCCGACGGTGCAGCCGAGCCCCGTGACGCCGCCCACGCCCATCAGCATGCCGCCCACGAGATGGTTGGCGGTGTCCTCGACGCTGCCGAATCCCTCCCAGTGGAACTCGCGCGCGATGATCGAATGGAGGAAGGCGCCCACGACCACGCCGAGCGCCGCCGCGATGCCCACCGAGACCGCCCTGCTCGCGTCGCTCCAGAACATGAGCAGCTCGAGCGTATACGCCACCGGCGCCACGAAGGTGAACGACTCGGGCCGGCCCGAGTCGGTCCGCACGAAGGCTTCCTCGAGCGTGAGGGGATTTTCCGCGACATGCCCGATATGGCCGCTGACGTACCAGAGCGCGACGACCGCCAGCCCGACGCCGAAGCCACCGAGCAGGAGCTCGAAGCGCCGGAACTCCCGGTCCATGAGGGCGAAGGCGAGCAGCGCGAGCCCGATCGCCGCGCCCAGGCCGTAGCGAACCGCGGGGCCACCCCCGAGCAGCGACGGCAGGTCCTGGCCGGGCGCGAGGGTGATCGCGACGGGATCGAGCACATTGACGCGAAGGACGCCGAAGATGCCCCTCAGCGTCATGTAGGCGGCCAGGCCGAGCACCACGAACACCACCAGGCTCTTGAGCGAACCGCCGCCGATGCGCAGCAGCGTCTTGCTGGTGCAGCCCGATGCCAGCACCATGCCGAAGCCGAACAGGAGCCCGCCCAGG
>DAIMFM010000261.1:1393-4172 GCA_036724585.1 Burkholderiaceae bacterium
AGGATGTAGGACAGCCAGATCAGCCGCGGCGTCGTGTACATCGCCGCGCCGAGATCGAGCAGCCCGGCCGCGGCGAGCCCCTGGGTGCCGAGGATGGCGACCCCCATCGCGCAGATCCACATCCGCATCCGGGCCCAGTCGCGCATGTTCACGATGTCGGCGATCGCCCCCATCGTGCAGAAGCGCGAGCGCGCCATGACCACGCCCAGGGCGATCGCGATCCCGAAGCTCAGCCAGACGACGCGATCACCCAGCGCCGCGAACTCGGTCTCGGACAGCATCGACGAGTGGGCGGGGGTGCCCCTGGCGCAGGCGGAAGGCGTCTAGCGCAGCGCCGCGAGCCTGTCGCGGGCCGCCTGGGCCGCGGGAGCGGAAGGATAGCGCTCGAGCAGGGTCTGCAGGGTCTGGCGACCGGCGGACTTCTTGCCGCTTTCGATCTGGGCGTAGGCCTGGTTGAGCATCGCGTCCGGCGCCCGCGGGTTCTCGGGATGCTTTGCGACGAGGTTCGAATGCGTTTCGATCGCCGCGTCGTACTCCTTGAGCGCGAACTGGCTGCTGCCGAGCCAGAAGCTGGCGCTCGGCACGTAGGGGCTGTCCGGGAACTGCACGAGGAAGGCCTCGAAGGCGCCGCGCGCCGCATTGAAGTCGCCGCTGCGGAACATCGCGAGCGCCGCCTCGAAGGCGCGGCGTTCCGCCTGGTCGACCGTCTCGGTCTTGCCGTCGATCGTCACCTGGACCGGCTCGAAGCGCTTGAGGCGCGAATCGATGCTGTTGGCGAGGTCGCGCTGCTGCTTCTGGGCCTTGGCGATGTTGTTGGCCTGCACCTCGAGCTGGCCGCGCAGCGACGCGATTTCCTGGCGCATGGAGTCGATCTGTGTCTGCAGCTGCAGCTGCCCGTGCGAGACCTGCTCGAGCCGGGAGAGGCGGGCCTCGAAGTCGCTGGCCAGCTGGTCGACCCGCGTGCGCAGCTCGACGATGGCCTTGCGCGCGCCGTCGTCCTCGAACAGCGCATGGGCGGGCACGCTGGTGAGCACGAGCAGGGCGACCAGCAGGGCACGCCCCATGGCGGCAGCGGGATTGGTGATCGTTCGGCTCATGGCGATTGTGCCAGCGACGGCGACCGGTCGCCGGTTCCGGCGCCGATCGTCGCACTGCTCCTCTTACTGGTAGACGATGTCCACGCGGCGGTTCTCCGCATGGGAGGCTTCGTCACCGCCGGTGGCGCGCGGGCGTTCCTCACCGAAGCTTACCGCTTCCATCTGCTGGTCGCTCACGCCCAGCACGGCGAGCGAGCGGCGGACCGCCTCGGCCCGCTTCTGGCCGAGGGCGAGGTTGTACTCGCGGCTGCCGCGCTCGTCCGTGTTGCCCTGGAGGGCGACGCGGCGGCCGCGGTTGGTCGTGAGGTAGCGGGCATGCGCCTCGATCAGCGGGCGGTATTCGTCCTCGACCACGAAGCTGTCGAATTCGAAATAGATGCTGCGCTTGGAGAGGATGCCGGCGGGATCGTTGAGCGGATCCTGTTGCTGCTGGCCCGCGTCGATCTGCTGGACGGCGCGGCTCGAATCGCCGATGCCGTCCGCGCCAGCGCCCGCGGCGCCCGTGTCGCGCGATTCGATGGCGGCGTCCTGGCTCTCGTCGAGCTCGACGCTGGAGCCGCAGCCCGCCAGGGCGGCGCACAGGAGAAGGGTCCAGAGGGTCCGGGTACGGTTCATTGAGGGATTCTCCAGTTGGGATCCAGTTGCAGTTGCTTGCCGCAGTGGTGGCGAGGCCTGGCCTCAGGGGCCGAACGGGCCCCAGGTCGGCTCGCGGATGTCACCGGTTTCGGAACTCATCCGCTGCTTGACGCGGCCGTCGACCGATGCGGCCATGAGCATGTCGCGCCCGTTCGCGCGCGTAGCGTACATGACCCAGAGGCCGTTGGGGGCGAAACTCGGCGACTCCTCGCGACCGCCGTCGGACAGGCGGGTTTCGGCGCCGGAGTCGAGGTCCTTGATCATGATGTAGAAGCCGCCGTCGCGACGGGTCACGAACGCGAGCTTGCGCCCATCCGGCGATACGCGCGGGCTCACGTTGTAGCTGCCCTCGAAGGTGATGCGGGTGACCGCCCCGCCGGTCGTGGCGACGCGGTAGATCTGGGGCGAGCCGCCGCGGTCGGACGTGAAGTAGATCGACTTGCCGTCGGGCGCGAAGAACGGCTCGGTATCGATGCCGCTGGACGAGACCAGGCGCTCGGGCTGGCCACTGCCGTCCGACGCGATCAGGTAGATCTGCGACAGGCCGTCGCGGGTGAGGGCGACGGCCAGCGTCTTGCCGTCGGGCGACCAGGCCGGCGCGCTGTTGCTGCCCTTGAAGTTCGCGACGGCCTTGCGCTCCCCGGTGCTGAGGGTGTGCACGTAGACGACGGGCTTCTTCGACTCGAAGGACACGTAGGCGAGGCGGCTGCCGTCGGGTGCCCACGACGGCGAGATGATGGGCTCGGGCGAGGTGAGCGAGGTCTGCTCGTTGCGCCCGTCCCAGTCGGCGATCTTGAGGCGGTAGCGCCCGGCCTGCTTGGTGATGAAGGCGATGCGCGTCGAGAAGATGCCCTTCTGGCCGGTGATCTTCTCGAAGACGAAGTCCGCGGCGCGGTGGCCGGCATAGCGCAGGTCGTTGGCGCCGGCGACGATGGATTCGCCGCCGAGCCCGCGCTGGCGGACCGTGTCCGAGAGACGGTAGCGCACCGACGATGCGGCGGGCTTCGGCATCGCGCTCACGATGGGTCGCGGCGGGCTTTCCGACT
>DAIMFM010000262.1:0-4160 GCA_036724585.1 Burkholderiaceae bacterium
CGTAGACGCGGTTGGGGCCGCCCCAGACGCCGATGATGATGTACATCGGGATCAGGGTACCTTCGAAGAAGATGTAGAAAAGCAGGCCGTCGACGGCCGCGAACACGCCGACCATCAGCCCCGACAGGATCAGGAAGGACGCCATGTACTGGGCCACCCGGTCCTGGATGACCTCCCAGGCGGCGACCACGACGATGACGGTGATCAGCGCGGTGAGCACGACGAACCAGACGGACAGGCCGTCGACGCCCAGGTGGTAGTGGATCGACAGGCGCTCGATCCAGGTGAGCCGCTCGACGAACTGCAGGGCGCTACTCGAGCGGTCGAAGCCGAACACGAGCGGTAGCGTGACGAGAAAGCCGGCCACCGACCCGATCAGCGAAATGCCTCGCACCAGGCCAGCATTGCGATCGGCGCCGATCGCGAGGACCAGGACGCCGCACAGGATCGGGATCCAGATCGCCGCACTGAGGTAGGGAAACACTGTCATCGGATCATCGCTTGTTGTCGGTTCCGCTCAGAGCAAGGGCAGGATCACGAACAGCATCAGCAGTGCCACGCCGATGATCATGGTGATCGCATAGGTGTTGAGGTGGCCGGTCTGGGCAAGCCGGAGCACACCGGAGAACCAGGCGGTCAGGCGCGCGCTGCCGTTGACGATCAGGCCGTCGATGAAGGTCTGGTCGCCGCCGCGCCACAGGCCGCGGCCGATCAGGCGGGCGCCGCCCGCGAAGACGATCTCGTTGATGCGGTCGAGGTAGTACTTGTTGTCGAGTAGCCGGTAGATCGGGCCGAAGGCGCCGGCGATCATGGCCGGGACCTCCGGCTTGACCATGTAGAGGAACCAGGCGGTGACCACGCCCGCGAGCGCCAGCCAGAACGGCCAGGTCTCCAGGGCGTGCAGGCCGAGGGCGAGCCAGCCGTGCCAGTGCTCGGCAAGGGTGGCCATGGCGCCGTGCTCCGCGGCCACGTAGATCGAATCGCCGAAGAAGTCCCCGAAGAGCATCGGGCCGATCGCGATCGCCCCGCTGACGACCGACGCGATGGCGAGCAGCACCAGCGGGACGGTCACGACACGGGGCGACTCCTGCGGCGTGTCGCCCGGGCCGAGGCCGTGGTGATGCGCATCGTCATGCTGGCCGGCATCGGCATGGGCGTCGTGGTCGTGCGCCGCCTCGCCGTGGCCCTCGTGCGCCCTGCCCCAGCGCGGTTCCCCGTGGAAGACCATGAAATACATCCGGAACGTGTACAGGGCGGTCACGAAGACGCCGGCGATCACCGCGAAGTAGCCGAAGCCGGCGCCGGGGATCGTCGAGTAGCGGACCGCCTCGATGATCATGTCCTTCGAGTAGAAGCCCGAGAAGAACGGGGTGCCGATCAGGGCGAGCGAACCGAGCAGGAAGGTGATCCAGGTGATGGGCATGTAGCGGCGCAGCCCGCCCATGTTGCGCATGTCCTGGTCATGGTGCAGGCCGATGATCACGGAGCCCGCGCCGAGGAACAGGAGCGCCTTGAAGAAGGCGTGCGTCATCAGGTGGAAGACCGCGGCCGAATAGGCGGACACGCCGAGCGCGACCGTCATGTACCCGAGCTGCGAGAGGGTCGAGTACGCCACCACGCGCTTGATGTCGTTCTGGACGATGCCGAGGAGGCCCATGAAGAGCGCCGTGATCGCGCCGATCACCATGATGAAGGAAAGCGCGGTGTCGGAGAGCTCGAACAGCGGCGACATCCGGCTGACCATGAAGATGCCGGCCGTGACCATCGTGGCCGCGTGGATGAGGGCCGAGATGGGTGTCGGGCCTTCCATCGAGTCGGGCAGCCACACGTGCAGCGGGAACTGCGCCGACTTGCCCATCGCGCCGATGAACAGGCAGATGCAGGCCACGGTCATCAACGACCAGGGCGTGCCGGGAATCAGCTCGATGGTGCGGTCGGCCAGGCCGGGCGCGGCGGCGAAGGTCTGGGCGTAGTCCAGCGAGCCGAAGTGCGCCAGCACCAGGCCGATGCCCAGGATGAAGCCGAAGTCGCCCACCCGGTTGACCAGGAAGGCCTTCATGTTGGCGTAGATCGCCGTGGGGCGCGTGTACCAGAAGCCGATCAGCAGGTACGACACCAGGCCCACCGCTTCCCAGCCGAAGAACAGCTGCAGGAAGTTGTTCGCCATCACCAGCATCATCATCGAGAAGGTGAACAGCGAGATGTAGGAGAAGAAGCGCTGGTAGCCGGGATCGTCGGCCATGTAGCCGATGGTGTAGATGTGGACCATCAGCGAGACCGAGGTGACGATGCACATCATCGTCGCCGTGAGGGGATCGACCAGGAAGCCCACCTGGATCGACAGGCTGTCCAGGGCGGCCCAGGTATAGAGGGTCCCGTTGAAGGTATTGCCCTGGAGCACGTCGAACAGGGTCCAGAGCGAGGCCGCGAAGGAGATCGCGACACCCGCGATGGTCACCCGGTGCGCCCCGGTGCGCCCGACCTGGCGCCCGAAGAGCCCGGAGACGATGGCACCGACGAGCGGGGCGAACGCGGCCAGCAGATAGGCGGTCTTCATGCCCCTCTTATCCTTTCAGGCTGTCGAGCTCTTGGGCATCGACCGTATCGAGCTTGCGGAACAACACCACCAGGATGGCGAGGCCGATCGCGGCTTCGGCCGCTGCCACCGTCATGATGAAGAAGACGAACACCTGCCCGGCGGCGTCGCCGAGGAAGTGCGAGAACGCGATGAAGTTGATGTTCACCGCCAGCAGCATCAGCTCGATGGACATCAGCATGACGATGATGTTGCGCCGGTTCAGGAAGATCCCGACCACCGACAACGCGAACAGGATCGCGGCGAGTGCCAGGAAGTGGGCGAGGCTCAGGGTCATTTGGCGGGCTCTCCGTCGGTCGCATCCGGCTCGGGTGCGCCCGGGGGAGCCGCGGCGCGTACCACGGGCGCCACATCGACCATCCGCAGGCGATCGGCCGCGCGGGTCCGGACCGCACTCGAGGGATCGTTGTAGCGCACGTCCTTGCGCCGGCGCAGGGTCAGGGCAATGGCCGACACGATGGCGACCAGGAGCACGACGGCCGCCAGCTCGAAGGGATAGGCGTATTCGGTGTAGAGCAGTGCCCCGAGTGCCTTGGTGTTGTCGTAGTCGGCCGGCAGGGGCGGCGCGTCGGCGATCGCGACGCCCTTGAAGTACAGGAAGAGCACGGCGGCGAGCTCCAGCGCGATCGCGATGCCGACGAACACCGCCACCGAGCTTCGCCACAGGCCCCGGCCGCCGGCATCCATGTTGATGTCGAGCATCATCACCACGAACAGGAACAGCACCATGACCGCGCCGACGTAGACGAGGACGAGGACGATGGCGAGGAACTCGGCCATCAGGATCATCCAGATCGCCGCCGCGCTGGCGAAGGTCAGCACGAGGTACAGCGCCGAATGGATGGGGTTGTTCGAGGTGATCACGCGCAATGCACCGAACACGGTCATTGCGGCGAACACATAGAAGAGTGCGGTCAATGCGCTCATTGTTTTTCGTCTCCGCGCAGGTCAGCGGTACCTGGCGTCCGCCTCCCTGTAGGCCGCGATCTCGTGTTCGTAGCGATCACCGATGGCGAGCAGCATTTCCTTGGTGAAGTACAGGTCGCCGCGCTTCTCGCCGTGGTATTCGTGGATGTGCGTCTCCACGATGGAGTCGACGGGACAGGACTCCTCGCAGAATCCGCAGAAGATGCACTTCGTGAGGTCGATGTCGTAGCGGGTGGTGCGCCGGGTACCGTCGTCGCGTTCGGCCGACTCGATGGTGATCGCCATGGCCGGGCAGACGGCCTCGCACAGCTTGCAGGCGATGCAGCGTTCCTCGCCGTTCGGGTAGCGGCGCAGCGCGTGCAGGCCCCGGAAGCGCGGCGACATCGGCGTCTTCTCTTCCGGGTAGAGCACCGTGATCTTGCGCGCGAAGAAATACCGCCCGGTGAGCCGCAGGCCCTTGAGCAGCTCGGTGAGCATGAAGCTCGTGAAGAAGTCCTTGACCGCTGTCATTCGATTCACCCGTTACCGGTCAGTTCCAGATGTTCCACGGCGTCTGGATCCAGATGGCGACCACCACCAGCCAGACCAGCGTGACCGGAATGAAGATCTTCCAGCCCAGGCGCATGATCTGGTCGTA
>DAIMFM010000263.1:0-2415 GCA_036724585.1 Burkholderiaceae bacterium
GGCTCGTGCCCCGAGAGACGACCCGGTCGCTGGCGTCGAGGCCGCCCCTGACCACGCTTTCCTGGTCAGAGCCGGAGACCAGTTCGACCGGAATCACCACGTAGCGCCCGTTGCGCTCGGCGAAGACCACCGGCTGCGAGTCGCTGCCGGCGAGCCTGACGAGCGCGCTGCCCGGGATGCGCCAGGCGGGGCGGTCGCCGTCGCGCGGACGGACGGCGATCTCCGCCTCGACCTGCTGGCCCGGGTTGAGCGTGGCGAGGCGCGTGTCGAGCTGCGCGCGCACCACGATCGTCTGGCCGCCGCCGACGGCGCGCCCGACCGCGATCACCTTGCCCTCCGAGCCGCTCGCGGGAATCCGCACGGCCAGTCCCGCCGCCAGGCCGTCGGCGAGCGCGACCGGCACGTCGATCTCGAGCGCCAGCGGTTCGAGCCGCGCCACCTGGAACAGCGTGGTCGCCGGCTCGACACGCTCCCCGGCGCGCACCTGCTGCGACAGCAGCACGCCGTCGATCGGCGATTTCACCGTCAGCTCGGCGCTGCCTCCGGGGGCGGCGCCGGCCAGTTGCAGCAGGGCGCGCCGCTCGGCGAGCAGCGCCGCGGCCTGCCGGTCGGCGGCGCGGCTGGCCTCGACGCGGGACTCGGGAATCAGGCCCTCGGCGAACAGGGCCTGGTCGCGTGCGAGGGCTCGGCCGGCCCGATCGCGCTCGGCGCCCGCCTGGATGAGGTCGCGGCGCAGGCCGATCAACTCGGCGCTCGAGAGCGTGGCGAGCGGCTGTCCGGCCCGCACCGATTCCCCGGTGCCGACCAGGACTGCGGTGACGAGCGCGCTCACCGGGGCGGCGACGAAGCGCAACTGCGCGTTCGGCACCGTCACGCGGGCCGGCAAATGACCCAGCCATCCGGCATCGGCCCTCAGGACCGGTGCGGTCTGGATGCCGGCTGCCGCGAAGCGGGCGGATTCGAGAGACGCCGGCGTTTCCGATGATGGGGCGCTCGTCGACGAAGCGGTTGCCGGCGAGGCGGTCGGCTCGGCCGCCGCGACAAGCCGAGAGTGGGAAATCAGGCAGGCCGTCGACGCGGCCAGCAGGAGGGCAAGCAGGCCGGGGGCTGCGGAGGAGCGCATGAACATGGAATCGAGGTCCCGAGAAGGTACCGCGACTCTATGCTCGCAATCCTGAACGCAAACTGAATCGAGGCTCGACCCGCGAGCCGGGCGGGCCGGGCGGGCCGGGCGGTCCGTGCAAGGACGCGGTCAGGCCGCCGGGGACAGGACGTGGATCGCGCGGCCGGCGACCAGCTCCTTCGTCTGCGCCGCGTAGGCGGCCATGTGCGGGGCGCGGGCGTGCGCCTTCAATGCATCGAGATCGCGCCACTTCTCGACGACGACGAAGGTGTCCGGTCCGAACGGCGCCTGGAAGCCCAGTACCGGGTCGACGTCGACGGCCGCGTCGTATTCGATGCAGCCGTCCTCGGCGAGAACCTTGGCGCGATTGGCGCGAAAGGCTTCGAGCACGGCCTGGCGCTGTCCAGGCTTGGTGGTGATGACGGCGATGACGTTGATCATTTTGAGGGGAGGGGGAAGAGAAAGGTGGATGGGGATTCGGTCATGCCTCGAGCGCCGACCCGGTTTCCCGGGGTTTCGCGCGCATCGGTGCATCGAACACGAAACCGGGGTAACCCTCGGCGGCGATCCGGGCGCAGATCGCCCGGTATCGGGCCATGCCGCCGGCGTAGGGCATGAAGATCCGGGGTTTGCCGGGAAGGTTCGCGCCCAGGTACCAGGAGTGAGGCACCTTCGGCAGCAGCGTGGCGTCGGCGGCGGCCTGCACCGTGGCGAGCCATTGCTCGACCGCTTCCTCGGCGGGCTCGACGCGGGTGGCGCCTTGCTCGCGCATCCAGGCAATGCAGTCGGTGACCCAGTCCACGTGCTGCTCGATGGCGACCGGCAGGTTGCACAGCACCGAGGGGCTGCCGGGGCCGGTGATCGTGAACAGATTCGGGAAGCCCGGCACCTGCAGGCCCAGGTAGTTGCGCGGCCCGGCCCGCCAGGCCTGCTGCAGCGTGAGGCCGTCGCGGCCTTCGATCGCGATCTTCAGGAAGGCGCCGGTCATCGCGTCGAAGCCGGTGGCGAAGACGATGATGTCGAGCGGATACAGCGCGTCGGCAGTCCGGATGCCTTCCGGGACGACCTCCACGATCGGCGTGGCCCGCAGATCCACCAGCGACACGTTGTCGCGGTTGAAGGTCTCGAAGTACTCGGTGTCGATCGGCGGGCGCTTGGCGGCGAAGGGGTGGTCGATATTCGACAGGATGGCCGCCTTGGCCGGGTCCTTCACCACCTCGCGGATGCGCGCCTTGATGAATTCGGCCGCGGTGTCGTTGGAAGCCGGGTCGACCAGCAGGTCCATGAAGGCG
>DAIMFM010000263.1:2526-4139 GCA_036724585.1 Burkholderiaceae bacterium
CCGTTCGTGCTGGCGTGCATCACCTTGCGGATCTCGTCGACGTGCTCGCGAACGTACTGCCTGAACGCATCGTCCAGCGGCGCGTTGCGGGCCGGAATGCTGTAGTTGGCGGTGCGCTGGAACACGGTGAGGTGGGCCGCGGACTGCGCGAGCACCGGCGCGCACTGGATGCCGGTGGACCCGGTGCCGATCAGGCCGACCCGCTTGCCGCTGAAGTCCACCCCATCGTGCGGCCACTCGCCAGTGTGGTACCAGCGCCCCGAGAAGCTCGACAGGCCTGGAATGTCCGGCAGGTTGGCCGCGGACAGGCCGCCCACGGCCGCGATCAGGAAATGCGCGCCGTAGCGCTCGCCGGTGTCGGTCTCGACCAGCCAGCGGTTGGCCGGCGCGTCGTAGCGGGCGGCAGTGACCCGCGTCTTCAGGCGGATGTCGGGCCGCAGTGCGTAGCGATCGGCCACGTGGTTCAGGTAGCGCAGGATCTCGGCCTGTCCCGGGTAGCGCTCGGACCACTGCCACTCGCGCACCAGATCCTCGTCGAAGAAATACTGGTAGGAGTGGCTCTCGGAGTCGCAGCGCGCGCCCGGATAGCGATTCCAGTACCAGGTGCCGCCCACGCCGTCGGCGGCCTCGAGAACCAGCGCCTTCATGCCGAGATGGTCGCGCAGGCGCAGCAACTGGTACATGCCCGAGAAGCCTGCGCCGACGATCAGGGCGTCGACCTGCACGCAGTCGCGCCCGGCATCGCGCCCGGCATCGCGCGAGGCTGGCGGGTCGAGGGGGGTAGGGCGCGATCCTGGGGATGCTGCTTCGGCCATCACGTCTCCGGGTGTCGTTCTCGGAACGATGATAGACGCGATCAGCGCCGGCAGCGCACCAGCCAGGAGCCCTGGACGATCAGGTATTCGGAGGGAGGGCCGCCGACGGGCGCTTGTCGCTCGAAATTGCGGCTGAGCCCGCGCTCGCGCCAGTCGGGAATGAAGCGGTAGGCCTGCCCGCCGGGGCCGAGCGGCGGCTCCGCGCGGGCGACCACCCTGTTGACCGGCAGCCTGTCGTTGTCGCCGCGGTCCGCGACCGCCAGGACCAGCGCGCGATCGCCGGGCGCACCGAAGCCCGGGGGCAGGATCGCGAGGCTGTCCCACCAGCCGTCGGTCATCACCGCGCACTGGACCCGGAGCACGCGCCCGGCCGCGATCTCGGCCGGGCCGATCCCGGCCGCCTGAAGCGCGGGGCGCGCCGCCGCGACGTCGCGACGGGTCTCGAGGTCCTGGGCGGTGATCGGGCGTCCGGCCGAGACCGTCACCGTCTCGCCGGGGCCGGGCAGCGAGGCGCAGCCGGCCAGGCCGAGCAGCAGCGCGCAGGCGGTGACGCGCGCGGCGCTTGTCACCGGGGCGAGACGTGAGGACGACGACGGGAAGTAGGCGGCCGGGCCAGGCATCGCAGGGCTCCAGGGAAGCGGGGCCTCAGCGTAACCGGGCCGGCTGGGGGGCATCAAGCGGCAGGCGCCCGGCAAGCTTGGCGGTGATCGCGATCGGCGCAGCCGCGCCGGTGGTGCAGATCAAGGCGATCGTCCGGGCGCTGCGATGATCGCGCTGCCCACGGGCACGCGGGTGTGG
>DAIMFM010000264.1:0-4124 GCA_036724585.1 Burkholderiaceae bacterium
GGCGGCGCTGGCCAGCCCGGCCGGCCCGGCGCCGATCACGATCGCGCCGCTCACGCCGGACCCGGATCGGGCGCCGCGTCAGCGGGGCGAGGAGCCGCTCGCGGATGGCCAACAGGGTTCGGGCGATCGTTCAAGGGGTCCTCCCGCGCATTGGGCTCAGGCGCGCCCGGCCCGCCCGGCGACGCCGGCGCCCGTCGCCTCGGCCGGCAGTCCTTCGAAGAAGACGTCGAGCAGCGCTTCGGCATTCTCCTCGAGGGCAAAGGATTCCGGTTCGCGCAGCCAGCTACTGTAGATGCCGCGCACATAGGTCTGCAACGCCCAGGCCGCGGTGCGGGGCGACATCGAGGCAGCCAGGTCGCCGGTCCTGCGCGCCTGCGCGAACAGGCGCTCGAAACGATCGAGCGCCCGGACCTCGGCTTCCTGGATATGGGCGAGCGCCGCAACCGATGCGGGCGTCTTCTCGAGGCGATGCAGCAGGATGGTGTAGACGCGCTGGCTGCGGGGGTCCCGGGCGAGCTCGCGCAGGGCGTAGAGGCACAGGGCGCGCAGCGTCGCCAGCGGCCGCGCCGAGGTCTCGTGCTCGAGTCGCTCGACCAGTTCGTCGAGGGGGAAGCTGACCCGCAGCGCGAGCGCGTTGAACACGTCGGCCTTGTCGCGGAAGTGCCAGTAGATCGCGCCCCTCGTCATGCCTGCATGGCGGGCGATCTGCTCGAGCGACGTGTTCGCGTAGCCGCGCTCGAACAGTACCTGCTCGGCCGCATCGAGCAGCAGGTCGCGCGTGGCGCCCGCTTCGGCGCGTGTTCGTCTGGCCATGGCGATACAATAACAACATACATGCGCGTCTGTATGCTGGTCGACGTCTCGTCGCCGGGCAGGCCCGTTTTGTTCGAGGCGGTGGAGACGAGAATGGATCGAACGGGGCTGATGCGACGGCTGGCGCGACGGATTCGCCCGGCCCGCAGCTTGGATGGAGCCGGCACGGCGGGCGTCGCATTGCTCGCCGGCGCCATGCTGGCGCTGGCCGGCTGCGCGGAGAAGGAGGCAGCGAGCCAGCCTGCTCCGAAGCCGCCGCCACCCGTGGTCTCGCTGCTCACCACCGCGCCGGGCACCGCGACGCTCGAGCGCATCTACCCGGCTCGCATCCGGGCGGTCAGCGAGGTCGAGGTCCGGGCCCAGGTCGCGGGCATCCTGCGCGATCGCAAGTACCGGGAAGGCGCCCGGGTCGAGGCGGGCGCGGCGCTCTTCACGATCGAACCGGCACCCTACGAGGCGCGCGTGGCGCAGGCCGAGGCCGAGCGTGCGCGCGCCCAGGCGGACCTGCGCCAGGCACAGCGCGAATGGAAGCGCATGGAGTCGCTGTTCAAGTCCAACACCGTGCGCGCCCGCCAGCATGACGAGGCGCGTTCCGAACTCGAACTCGCGCAGGCCGCGCTGGCCAACGCCGAGGCGGCGCGGCGTACCGCCGCGATCGACCTCGGCTACACCCGGGTGGCCGCGCCCATCGGCGGCGTCACCGGCCTGCAGGCGGTCTCGCCCGGCAATCTGGTCGAACCCGGCACCCTGCTCACCACGATCCGCCAGCTCGACCCGGTGCACGTACTCTTCTCGACCGGCGAGGCCGACGCGCTGGCGCTGCGGCGCCAGTTCGGCTTCGTGGGCGCCGCCGGCAAGGATCGCCCGCGCGCCCGCATCCTCCTGCCCGACGGCTCGGTCTACGAGGCCGAGGGCGAGATCGACTACATGGCCGCCAACGTCGACCCGCAGACCGGGACCGTCCAGGCCCGGGCGGTCTTCCCCAACGCGGACGGCGTGCTGGTGCCCGGCCAGTTCGTGCGCATCTCGGTGCTCGGGCTGGTGGTGCCCGATGCCATCGTGGTGCCGCCCAAGGCCGTCGTCGAGGGCCCCCTGGGCCCCAGCGTCTACGTGGTCGACGAGAACGGGCTCGCCCAGGCGCGGCGGGTGGACCTCGGCGCGACCACGGAGCAGGGCCAGGTCATCGAGGGCGGCCTGGAGGCCGGCGAGCGCATCATCGTCGACGGCATCGGCAGCGTGCGGCCGGGCATGGAAGTTCGCGAAGGGCCGCCGACGGGCGCCGGCGGCGGCGGCGAAGCGGGTGCCGGCGACAGCGCCGCGAGCGCCGCGGCCGAAACCGGGAGCGGGCGGTGATCTCGCGCTTCTTCATCGACAGGCCGGTGTTCGCGACCGTCCTGTCGGTCGTGATCATGCTCGCCGGCCTGGCGTCGATGTACGCGCTGCCGGTCGAGCAGTACCCGTCGATCGTCCCGCCCGAGGTCGTGGTCCGGGCGAACTATCCGGGCGCCAGCGCCCAGACGATCGCCGAGACGGTCGCGGCGCCGATCGAGCAGCAGGTCAATGGCGTCGACGGCATGATCTACATGCGCTCGGCCAACTCCGATGCCGGCTCGATGCGCCTGTCGGTGTACTTCGACATCGGCACCGACGCCGACCAGGCGACGATCGATGTCAACAACCGGGTATCCGCGGCAATGGCGCGCCTGCCCGAGCAGGTGCGCCAGCAGGGCGTGACGGTGCAGAAGCGCTCGAGCTCGATCCTGTCGATGGTCGCCCTGTCGTCGCCGAACGGCACCTACGACCGCCTCTTCATGAGCAACTACGCGTTGCTCAACATGATCGACGAGTTGAAGCGGGTGCCCGGCATCGGCGATGCCGCGCTGTTCGGCGCGGCCAACTACTCGATGCGCATCTGGCTCAACCCGTCGAAGCTCGCCGAGTTCGGCCTCACGCCGAGCGACATCGCCCAGGTGCTGCGCGAGCAGAACACCCAGGCCTCGGTGGGCTCGCTCGGCGCCGAGCCGGCGGGCGAGGGCGTGGAGTTCACCTACGGCGTCACCATGCAGGGGCGGCTGTCGCAGGTCGAGGAGTTCGAGAACATCATCGTCCGCTCCAACCCGGATGGCTCCTCCCTGCGCCTGCGCGACGTCGCGCGGCTCGAGCTCGGCGCCCAGAACTACCAGTTCACGGCGACCTTCAACGGCGAACCCACGGTGCCGGTCGCCCTCTACCTGCAGCCCGACGCCAACGCGATCGACACCATGGCGGCGGTCCGGGTGCGGGTCGAGGAGATCGCGGCGCGCTTCCCGCCCGACCTCACCTACACGATCCCGTTCACCACGACCCGCTTCGTCGAGGTTTCGATCGACGAGGTGATCAAGACCTTCATCGAGGCACTGCTGCTCGTGGTGGTGGTCGTCTTCGTCTTCCTGCAGAACTGGCGGGCCACCCTGATCCCGCTGCTGGCGATCCCGGTCTCGCTCGTCGGCACCTTCGCCGGCATGTACCTGCTCGGCTTCTCGATCAACCTGCTCACGCTGTTCGGCCTGATCCTGGCCATCGGGATCGTGGTCGACGACGCCATCGTGGTGCTCGAGAACGTCGAGCGCATCATGTCCGAGCAGAAGCTGCCGCCGCGCGAGGCGGCGATCAAGGCGATGCAGGAGGTGACGGGGCCGGTCATCGCCATCGTGCTGGTGCTGGCCGCGGTGTTCATCCCCGTGGGCTTCCTCGAGGGCCTGACGGGCGTGATGTACCGGCAGTTCGCGATCACCATCGCGGTCTCGGTGATCATCTCGGGCATCGTGGCCCTCACCCTGACCCCGGCGCTGTGCGCCCTGATCCTCAAGCCGGTGCATGCCGAGCCGCGCGGCCCGTTCCGCTGGTTCAACCGCTTCTTCGACCGCGTGACGCGCGGCTACCTCGGCGGCGTGGGCTTCCTGATGCGTCGCGCCGTGCTGGGCGTGGTGCTGTTCGTCGGCATGATCGGCATCACCGCCCTGCTCTTCGAGCGGGTGCCCGGCAGCCTCGTTCCCGACGAGGACCAGGGCTACGTGATCGCCGTGACCCAGCTGCCGCCGGCCGCCGCCCTGTCACGCACCCGCGCCGCCATGGACGAGTTCACCGAGCAGGTGCTTGCCAGCGACGTGGTGGGCGGAATGACCAGCTTCGCCGGCTACGACCTGCTCGCCGGCGCACTCAAGAGCTACGGCGGCGCCTCGTTCATCACGCTGAAGGACTGGAGCGAACGCAAGGGGCCGGGCGAGGATTCCTTCTCGTTCGTGCAGCACGTGCTCGGCATCGGCGCGGGC